>JALSPL010000201.1 GCA_026985975.1 Anaerolineae bacterium
TCTTCCCGGACAGTGAACATGGCGATTTCTTCAGCGGGTTCAATGCCCGCGGGAGGACGGTATTCGGGGACCAGCGCCGCAATCAAGGCCAGCGCATCCTCAAGTCGCCCGACCCGCGTCAGTTCATGGAGCGCGCCCATCGCCTGATGGAGATCGTCAAGACGCCCATCGTGCGTGGTCACCCGGAGGATTTTTTCATGCTGGGTGGGTGCATGGGTTTCGTGGGCCTGATAGAGCTCCTCCTTCAGCTTTTCGCCCGGACGCAGGCCCGTGAATTCGATTTTGATATCTTCGTCGGGCGTGAAACCGGAGAGCCGGATCAAGTCCCGGGCCAGGTCCACAATGCGCACGGGCTCGCCCATCTCCAGCATGAAGAGATCGCCGGCCTGGCCCATGGTCGCGGCCTGCAGCACCAGTTGCACGGCTTCGGGAATGGTCATAAAGTAGCGGGCGACTTCGGGATGGGTAACGGTGACCGGGCCGCCGGCCGCGATCTGTTTTTTGAAGAAGGGCACCACGCTGCCGCGGCTGCCCAGCACATTGCCGAAGCGCACGGCCACATAGGGGCGCTCGCTGCGCCGGGCCGCGTTTTGCACCAGGAGTTCGGCCACCCGCTTGGTGACGCCCATGATGTTGGCCGGATTGACGGCTTTGTCGGTGGAGATGAGCACAAACCGCTGGACGCTATGAAACAGCGAAGTTTCCAGCAGGGTGTGCGTGCCCAGAATGTTGTTGGTGATGGCTTCGGTGGGGTTGGCTTCCATTAATGGCACATGCTTGTGTGCGGCGGCATGGAAGACCACCTGGGGACGGTGCTCTTCGAAGACTTGATGCAGCCGGGCCGCGTCGCGCACATCCGCGATGATGGAGATGATGGCTTCCATTTTGGAACGCCCGGCCTTGAACTCGGCCAGGAGTTCGTTCTGGATATCGAAGATGCTGTTTTCGCCATGCCCGAGCAGGAGGAGTTTGCTGGGGTGAGCCTTGGCGATCTGACGGCAGAGTTCGGAGCCGATGGACCCGCCGGCGCCGGTGACCAGCACCGTCTTGCCCTGCACCAGCCTGTACACGGCCCCGAGGTCCGTCTGGATGGGGTCGCGTCGCAGGAGATCGTTGATATCCACCGGCCGCAGATGGCGAATGCCGATTTCGCCGGTCAGCATCTCAGAAAGGTCGGGCAGGATGCGGGCCTGCGCGCCGGCATCCTTGCATATCTCGACGATTGCGCGCACGGCCTGGCCCGGCGCGCTGGGCATGGCGATGATCACCTCATCGACGCCGGTGCTCTCGATCAATTCTGGAATCTTCTCCCGGCCTCCGAGGATGGGGATGCCGCGAACCGTCAGGTGTTGTTTGTGAGGATCATCATCCACAAATCCCACCACTTGCAATCCCCTTTCGGGATGTTGCCGAATGTCGCGGGCGAGCATCTGGCCCGCCTCGCCCGCGCCGGCGATGAGCACTCGCTTGGGATGAATGTCGCCACGACTCAAGGGTTGGCCCGAAAGGATGCGGATGAGAAGGCGCGGGGTCGCAGTCACCGTCAGCGCAATCCCCAGAAAGATGATGGGGATGGAGCGAGGGACGGAGGGGATGGGCAGGAAGGCGGTGATGAGCAGGCTGAGGCCGCCTGTCAGCAAGGATGCCACTGTCACCGCGCCCGCCAACAGCAGCAGTTCTTCAATGGAGGCGAAGCGCCAGTAGCGGGAATAAACGCCGGAAAAGCGAAACACCAGCGGCACGGTGAGCACCGCCGTTGCAGCGAACACGAAGAAAGCGGGCCAGTATTTTGCCAGATCAAAAGTCTCTAACCGCAACACAAAGGCGAAATAGGCCGCGACCGGCAACAACAGGAGATCCAATAGAAAGAGATGCCTGTTGCGAAGATAGGCGGCGTATCGCCGAATGGACGTCATCGTTTTATACCCCAATGTGATTGATACGGATCGACAATGCTCGCCTTATCGCATCGAACGAATGCGTTGGATGACCCGGCGTTGCTGGGTTTCGGTCATGGCCGTGCCCGAGGGGAGACAAAGGCCATCCCGGAACAATGCTTCGGCCACGCCGCCGCCTGCGACTTCACAGTCGGCGAAGACGGGCTGCAGGTGCATGGGCTTCCACAGGGGGCGGGATTCGATGTTCTCCGCCTCCAGGGCCAAACGGATGTCCTCGCGGGTGACTCCAAACCGGTCGGCATCCACGGTGATGACAGTGAGCCAGCGGGTGTGCAAGCCCCACGGCGCTTCGGGCATGAAGGAGATGCCGGGGAGATCGCCCAAGGCCCGACGGTAGGTCTCGAATATCTCCCGCTTGCGCCGCACCCGATCATCCAGCGCCTGCAATTGCCCGCGGCCAATGCCCGCCAACACGTTGCTCATACGGTAGTTGTAGCCGATCTCGGAGTGCTGGTAATGGGGGGCGGGGTCTCGGGCCTGAGTGGCCAGTTTGCGGGCATGGGCGATGAGGTCAGCGTCGTCGGAAACGAGCATGCCGCCGCCCGAGGTGGTGATGATTTTGTTGCCGTTGAACGAGAAAATTCCAGCCTTGCCGAAAATGCCGGGCGAGCGGCCTTTGTACGTTGCGCCCAGGGCCTCGGCTGCATCCTCGATGAGGGGGACGCCGTATGCGTTGCAGATGGCGAGAATGCGATCGAGATCCGCGGTCTGGCCGTAGAGATGCACTACGATGACGGCTTTGGGCAGTTTGCCCCGGCGGGCCTTGCGGGCCAGGGTCTCGGCCAGCAGGTCGGGGTCCATGTTCCAGGAGGTGCGCTCGCTGTCGATGAAGAGCGGTTGGGCTCCGAGATACACCACGGGGTTGGCGCTGGCCGCGAAGGTGAGGGTGGAGACGATGACCTCATCGCCCGGGCCCACGCCCAGATGGATGAGGGCCAGATGGATGGCCGCCGTGCCGGAGCTGAGGGCGAGCGCGTGTTTGGCTCCCACTTTGGCTGCAAACTCGCGCTCGAACGCGTCCACATTCGGGCCCAGGGGCGCGATCCAGTTGCTATCGAAGGCTTCCTGCACATATTGCATTTCCCGCCCGGACATGTGGGGCGGGGAGAGATAGAGGCGGGGAGGCGTCATTTGTAGTCGCCGAGGAACTTCTCGATAACTCAGCTCTTGCAATTTGGCCATCAGCCAACTTCCACCGGCATGGATAAGGCGAATCGCGTCTGTATCGTGACATCAACTTCAGGAGCAACCAACGGTTCGTTTCGCTCCGAACGGTAAGCGGAAATCATCTTCACGACATCCACACAGTTAAAGATCGCCTCTTCAATGGTATCTCCCTCCGCAAAGGCGCCTTGAATGCCGGGGCAATGGGCCAAAAAGCCGTCATCATTGGGCTCTACGATGATTGAGAGCAAGATTGTTCGCAACCCGGACATGGTTGCTGTCCTCCAGTCAATAATTCGATTCCAGCGTCAATCGATCCGCTACGATAAGGGAATGTCCTGATTGCAATCCCAACAAAATCCAATCTTCCAGCACTTCCTGAAGCTGTCTTCGGCACTGTTCCAAGGTGT
>JALSPL010000202.1 GCA_026985975.1 Anaerolineae bacterium
CCACCCCCACGCCGACGCCCACACCGCCCCCCGTCAACATGTATCTGCCTCTGATCCAACGCTGACGCGTAGCGTCACCCCTCCACTTCCTTCAAACCTCCGGGCGTCGACCGTCCGGAGGTTTTTCATGCCAGAAATTGCCCCGTATCCTTCTTGCGCCACACGTCCTGCATCTTCCCTTCGACTTTCAGCAGATCCGCGCCCGAGGCGTAAAGATGCAGGTCTTTATCCCGCGCCTCCACCCACAAAATGGGATGCTCCTGGCAATAGGGATTGAATTGAACGGCTTCGGCAAAGGAATCGAATTCATCCGTATAGAGGGCGTCATTGGAAATGACCCGCCACTTGCCCCGATATTGAAACACGACGATGACATGGGCCGCATAGAGCAACGCGTTTTTCTTGAAGCTGAAGGGGTCCATCACCACGGTGACGATGGTGATCTTGTTGGGATCGGTGACGAAGGCGACGAGGTTCTGCGCCGAGAAATAGGCCAGCCCGTCACAATCCTCCTCGAAATAACCTTTGTCCCGAAACTGGGCGGCGATGGTCTCGCGGGTGGGAAAAGCATCGACGACGCCTCCCAGCCGATCCGGTTTCCAGCGCACATGCCCGGGCAGCCAGCGGGCGTAATCCTCCAACGACTCCCAGCGGGCGTCATGGCCCGGCCACGGCGCCCGTTTTTCCAGCCGTCCCAGCGCTTTCGAGAACGGCACCTTGCCCCAGCGAAAAACCAGCGCCAGCATCCGCCAATAAGCGCCGCGGGCGGCCCGCCGGTGCAAGGACTGAGAGGTCGGTCGCGGCAACTCACGCATTGCGATCACTGCATCTGCTGGCGAAACCAGGCGATGGTCTGGAGCAGGCCCGCTTCCAGCGCCGTCGTTGGCTCCCAGCCCAAAATGCTGCGGGCGCGGGTGATGTCGGGCTTGCGCTTCTTGGGATCATCCTGGTGCGGCAGCGGCTGAAAGACCACGCCCGCCCCATTGCCCGTCAGGCGGTTGATGAGCTCGGCCAGCTCGATCATGGTGGTTTCGGTGGTGTTGCCGATATTGACCGGATAGGCTTCGTCCGACATCAGCAGCCGATAAAAGCCTTCGACTTCATCTTGCACAAAGGTGAAAGAGCGCGTCTGTTTGCCGTCGCCATAGATGGTGAGGGGCTCGCCGCGCAGGGCCTGACTGACGAAGTTGGGGATAACGCGGCCGTCGTTCAGGCGCATGCGGGGCCCATAGGTGTTGAAGATGCGCACGATGCGCGTCTCAAGGCCATGAAAGCGGTGATAGGCCATGGTGATGGACTCGGCGAAGCGCTTGGATTCATCGTAGACGCCGCGGATGCCGATGGGATTGACATTGCCCCAGTAGGTCTCGGGTTGGGGATGCACCAGCGGGTCGCCGTAGACCTCGGAGGTGGAGGCCAGGAAGAAGCGGGCGCCCTTGTTCATGGCCAGGCCCAGGGCGTTGTGCGTTCCCAGCGAGTTGACCTTGAGAATCTGGATGGGAATGCGATCGAAATCGATGGGGCTGGCGGGCGACGCGAAGTGCATCACCACGTCCAGCGGCCCGGGCACATGGATGTAATTGGTCACATCATGCTTGATGAACTGAAAATGCTCGTCACCGAAATGATGGGCGATGTTTTCCAGATTGCCGGTGATGAGGTTATCGAGGACGATGACCTCGTGTCCCTCCGACAAAAATCGATCGGTGAGATGCGAGCCCAGAAAGCCCGCTCCCCCCGTAATGAGGATTCGCATAAGATCACGCAGTCAATTTCTTCAGCAGCTTGCTGGCCTCGGTGAGTTCATCGACGCCGGTGGATGTCTCCAGGGCTTTCACCAAATCCCGGGCTTCCGATCGAATCAGTATATCGCCGTTTTCCTTGAAAATATGATGCGCCGCTTCGCGGAAGCGATCATCGGTGTCGGGAGAGAGGATGGTGCGCAAGACGGCGGGCGCCGCTTTCGCCCCCAGGTGGGCCAGGGCTTTGGCCGCAGCCCAGCGTACGCCGTAGTCATCATCACTCAAGACGCTGATCAGGGCGTCGATAGCCTCGGACGTTCCCATTTCCTCCAGATAAGAGGCGGCGTGGACGCGCTTCAACTCCTGAGCGGAAGTATCCTGCAAAACCGAGATGGCCTGTTCAATAGATTCAAAATGATTGTGGTTCATAAAAACACTCCGGAAAAATGATTGAGATAGCAGACAATTAGTCTAGCATAAATGACGCCCGGAGCGCGAAAAACGCCAACAATCACCGTAACGGGTGACATTGGCGTCAGGGCGAAAAAGATGGGTCGCCTGAAAAAAGCCTCACCACGGAGGCGCAGAGGGCACAGAGGAAGAAAAAGGTGGAGGTTCGGATGTCTTTTCTCTGTGAATGGACAGTCAGGCGACGCGAGCGCCGCAGGCGGGACAGAAACGATCTTCCGCTTCCAGACGGGCGCCGCATTGCGGGCAATAGCGGGCGCGACCGGCTTTGGCGGAGACGGTTGTGACCACCGCCGGACGCCGCGCTGTACGCCCGCTGCGGGCCGTTCTCACCTGGGCTTCGATCTGCTCGTCCCATTCCGGCGAGACCAGGCTCGCTTCGCGTTTGTCGATGGCCCGCAGCACGCTGGCCGCCTGGCGTTTGAGGCGTGCGACCTGGCGTTCGTAGTCCTCGGGCGAGAGTTTGCCTGTGTCCAGATCAAACTTGGCCTCGCGAATGGCCTGATAAAGTTGATCGCGCCGGATGTAAAGCGACAGCAGTTTGTGATCCACCGCGCCATCAGGTTCAGCCAGGGCGGGCGGGCGAAAGAACGGCAGGAGAATGATGACGCCCGCCAGGAGGAGCAGGAAAAAAGCGATAAGTATCCAGAGCATGAGCAGTTAGCAGTAAAGCGTGTGCAGTGTCAGGAGCGGCGGTTTACGAACCATCTACGCCGGTTGAGGAGAAGGAGCGGGAGCAGTGGCCCGGCGCGGCGCTCTGGCTTTCAGGGGCCACAGGGCAAACAGCGTGCCAAAGACCATCACCAGCCCGCCGATCCACATCCACAGCATCAACGGATTGACGAAAATCTCAAATGCAGCCAGCTCGCCGCCGCGCTCGTAGCCGTTGAGTACGACATACACATCTTCGATGATGCTGGTGTGCAGGCCCACCTCGGTGGTCGGGCCCATATCGCGGGCGGCGCGGGAGTCGTAGAAGTTCATGCTGGGTTTCAGCACGGCCACGTTGCGATCGCCCTGCGTGACAATCACGGTGGCGGTGACCTCATCATGGTTCGAGGCCTTGCGCTGATCCAGGCCCGTGTAGGTGAAGGTGTAACCGCCCAGCTCCACCGAATCGTTGAGGAGAATGCTGGACTTGAGATTATGTTGAAAAGCGACCGCGCCCACCATGCCAAAGGCCATAAGCACGACGCCAAAATGGACGAGGTAGCCGCCATAACGCCGCTGATTTCGGGCCATGACGCCGCCCAACGCCCGCAGCCAGCCCTCGCCCGTGGAACGATGCCGGGCGGCGGCCCCGCGGTAGAATTCCCAGAGGATGGTTCCCAGCACCAGCGCCGCCAGGCTCCAGGCCAGGATAGGAACCCAGTTGCGAGACACGAGGACGAATACTGCGCCGGCCACGGCCAGGGCCAGGGCCACCGGCACGGCCAGACTTTTCTGCAACATCTCGCCCGAGGTGCGGCGCCAGCCCAGCAGCGGGCCAACGCCCATCAACAAGAGAATGCCCAGGAAAATAGGCCCGTCAACTTTGTTGAAGTAGGGAGCGTTGACCGCGATTTTCGTGCCCGAAACCGCTTCCGAGATGATGGGGAACAGGGTCCCGAACAGGGTGACGAAAGCCGCCACCACAAACAGCACATTCACATAGAGAAAAGCCGCTTCGCGGCTGAGCAACGAATCCAGCTCCGCGTCCGATTGCAAATCGGGCAGACGGTACCAGAGCAGCAGCAGATAGCCGATGAAGGTGACTGCGATGAAGGCCAGGAACAGCGGCCCGATACTGGAGATGGCAAAGGCGTGGACCGAATCGATGATGCCGCTACGGGTGATGAAGGTGCCCACAATCGCCAGCCAGAAGCCCAGAAAGGCCAGGATCATATTCCAGACTTTCAGCATCCCCCGATGCTCCTGGATCATGATGCTGTGCAGGAAAGCGGTGGCGGTGAGCCAGGGAATGAGCGAGGCGTTTTCCACCGGATCCCAGGCCCAGAAACCGCCCCAGCCCAGCTCCAGATAAGCCCACTGGCTGCCCAAAATGATGCCGATGGTCAGGAACATCCAGGGCAGCAGATTCCACACCCGCACCCGTTTCACCCAACTATCATCCAGCTCGCCCGAAAACAGGCTGGCTGTGGCGTAGACAAAAGGCAGTGACAGCCCCACATAGCCCAGATAGAGGAAAACGGGGTGAGCCACCATCCAGTAATTTTGCAGCAAGGGATTCAGGCCCGTGCCGTCCGCCGGAATGAACATGGAAGCGCCCGCGGGCCGAAAGACGGCGCCGATGGTGTTGCCATCGGGCAGGACCCACAGCCGGTTGAAAGGATTGGAGGCGAACAGGGAGATGAGGATGAAGAAAAGTTGCACGCCCAGCAAGGTCGCCACCAGCCACGGGCCTCGCTTGGGCTCCTTCTTCCACAGCGCCGCCACCATGGCGGATGAATAAATCGCCAGCAGAAACCCCCAGAAGAGCAGCGATCCCGATTGGCCGCCCCACAGCGTGGCGATCTTGTAGAACATGGGCAGCGCCCGTTCGCTGTGGCTGGCCACATATTCGTTGGAGAAGTCATCCGTCATCAACATGTACACCACCGCCAGGGTGGCGACAACGATCAGGGCGGAGACCACATAGATGGCGTTGCGCCCGCTGGCCGCCAGCGCCGGATCGTTGCGGCGGGCAGCCAGAACGCTGATGACGATGCCGTAAATTGTTATCAGAAAAGCAATCAGCAAAACAATGTAACCGAAATCGGACATAAGCCTGTTTTTTACTCCTGAGAAGTGGGCGGGCTCAGCGCTTTCTGGATGTACTGTTCCAGAACGCCGGCCGAGGGGAATGCGCCCACGTAATAGTCCACGACATTGCCATTGGCGTCGATGAAGAATGTTTCGGGCACGCCCTGCACATGATAGACGTTGTAAACCTTGCCGCCTCTGTCCAAAGCGTTGGGATAGGTGACATTGTAGCATTGCAGCCAGGCCCGGGCGTTTTTGTCCTGATCGAGATGAGAGAGGCCCAGGAACATCACCCGGCCCTTGTAGCGCCGCCAGGCCTGTTCCAGCAGCGGTTGTTCATCTTTGCAGGTGGTGCACCAACTGGCCCAGAAATTCAGCACCACAGGCGTTCCCTTCAGATCCGACAAACGAATGTCGACCTGATCGTATTCGGCGGGCCGGGCGTTGTTCACATCCTTCACGCAATAGCTGCTGGCGCTGGATCCAAACAGATCGTTTAGCGCCGGTTGCAGATCCGCAGGCGGCAGCGGATCGCTGACATAGGTCGTCATCGTAAAATCGGGGGCCTGGCCCGACTCGGCCCGCTTGCTGGGTGGATGCAGGATGCCATAGTAGAAAATGGCGAACATGATGACGCCCACGATGGCGATGCCAGCCAGCAGCAAAAAGCCGCTGCGTCCGGAGCGCTTGGGGGGCGTGTTGAGATCAGGCGTTGTCATGACTACAGATCCTCTCCCAGTTCCCGCTCGACGCGGGCGAGATAATCATCTTCGATGTCAGGATCGGCGGAAGTTGCGGGCGGACCGCCCGCCGCCGACGCCGCGGCCTGAACCGGCTCCGGCTTCTTCTGCGTCCATTTTTTGCTCATCCAGAAGGCGAATCCCAGACCGGCCAGCACCAGAATCGCGGGCATGAGCCAGGCCATGATGTTGATGCCCTCCTTCGGAGGTTCGCCCAGAATCACCACGCCATACTGATCCACGAATTCATCGATGATTTCTTGCTTGCCCTTGCCTTCAAGCAACATCTCGTCGATCATATCGCGCATCTGCTGGCAGACCTTCTGTTCACACGCGTCCAGCCGCACCCCCTGGCAGATGGGGCACCACAATTCCTCCTGAATCTCTTTGGCCATGGCTTGCTGAGCGGGCGAAAGGCCGTGAGGATTGTTGGGATCGACGCCACCGTCCTGGGCGTAAGCCGCGCCTGTCATCAAAATAAGGAGGATAAAAGCAATCAGCAGTGATTTTTTCATAGATTTTTCAGCAAAAATTAGCGTATGGCAACTTCCAAAAATAGATTATACCTGAATCATACCATGCCTGGATGAGCAGGGACAGGGATTGAGATTAAAGGATGATTAGTATCCGCCGCCAACCTCGCGAATCACAAGCACGATGCCGCCTATCAGCAAGGGAATCAGCAGACATATCAGAGGCAGCAACCAGACGCCCGCGTTGCCTTTCTTCCCCGCCACCAGCCAATGATCAATCCGCACCTCATCGTCTCTCGCCCTGAGTTCGATAAAGCCTGAATAGTCTACGCGGATTTTCAGCGGCTTGTCTCCACTGAGTTCATATGTTTTGGGATCGCGGCCGCCCACGGTCACCGCCACTTGCACCGGTTGGGCTTGGGGCGGCGCATAAATGATGAGCCGTTTGCCCGCCACCCGCAATCTCAGCGTCCCTCCGGCAGAGAGCGCGCCCACGATGCCCAGGCTGGCGTTTGCGTCCTTTTCGATGTGATAGGAAGCCGTGCTGACGCCCCAAAAATCGGGCGGATGTGCGCCGGGATACATCTGCTTGAGATGCGCGCCATCCTGATTGGCCTCCCGTTTGATGGCCTCATACGCGGGCGTGGGCGTGAAGTCGGGCTCCAGCAGACGGAAGTAGTATTCAGGCTTGCCTTCCTGCTTCCACTGGTCGGTGGGACGTTTGAGATACCACACATTGGCCACGCCCAGCCAGGGCCATTCCCGCTGGATGCGACGGTAGGCTTCCACCAGATAGCGGGCTTGCTGCTCGGGCGTCACCTGACCGAAACGCTTGTCCGCCACCTCATCGGGCACTGCGTTCCAGTTCATTTCGCTGATCCAAATGGGCTTGTGCGCATCGCCATTGGCCACCATCAGGTCGCGCATGAACAGCGGGCGGGAGAAGTTGAGGACGCGGGGGTTCATGCGGCGATCGGTGGGGCCCGACCACAGGCCATAGCCCTGCATGGCCACGATGTCGAAGCAGGAAGCGGCCCCGGCGTCGTACATGCGCTGCATGAACAGAAAGTCGTTGAGGGCGTTGCCCGGCGGCGTTGCGGATGGATCCATGACGATGGTGGAGGCCATGGCGCCGTTGATGATCACCACATCGGGGTCAGCGGCCCGGGCCGCATCCGCAGCCATGCACAGCAGCCGCGTATAATCCTCCGGGCTGATGGCGTAGTCGCCCCATTCGGGATAGATGTTGGGCTCGTTCCAGAGCTGGTAATAATGAATGCGGCCCTTGTAGCGGCTCACCAGGGCGTTGACGAAATCCGCGAAGTCCTGATAGTCGTCGGGCGGCGCATAGGGCCCCACCTCATTGCCCCGATCCCGGCTCCAGGCGGGCGGGTTGCTCACCCGCACAATGAGTTCCATGTCATACTTCTCGGCCAGATCGACGATGTTGTCGTATTTCTCCCAGGCGGATCGGGCGGGCTCATGCCGACGATCCTCGAAATCGCCCTTGCCATGGATTTCGATGTCCTCCCAGGGGAACTCCTGGCGAAGCCAATGAAAGCCCGCCTCCGAGGCCATGCGCACCGCCTGTTCCCGCACCGCCGGGTCGGGCTCCTGCTCCAGAAAGACGTTGACGCCAAAGGGATTGACGCCGCTGTGCGCAGCGGGAATGTCGGGCGCAATGTGCACCCGCGGACGCATCCTGTCGGCGGCGAGATCGGAAAGGCCTTTGATCTGGGCCGAGAACTGCTCCTCTCCCGTCCAGTTATAAAGTGCGCCGGCGCGCCAGAGCAGAACCACCGCCAGCGCCAGAATCAGAATGACGATGGGGAACAGCAAAGCGATGGCGATCTTGCGCAGTTTTTCGGGATCAGAAAGAAATTTCACAGTAAAATGACCGGGGACCGGAGACTGAGAACGGGGCTCAAACCGTCACGCCGCCGATCCTCGGTCCTCGGTCTCCGGTCTATTTGCAAGGCTGATATCAGGCGCAAAGCCGAATCGGAGGCTATATCAGTTCTTGTAGAAGGTGATGCCCGTGCATTGCACGCTGTCGTTGATGGTCATGGTCCATTTATCCGACAGGGGCGTCGTATCGCCAAAGCCGGTGCTTTCGGTGAGGCCGCCCGCGGGCAGGGGGCTGCTGGGGCATGGCACGACGTAAATCTCAACGGGCGTGCCTTTGGGCGCAGGACCGCCAAAGGGCGAAAAACCCCAGGCGCCGTTGCCCACGCCATCGCAGCCGGAGCATTTGGTGTTGCGCGGGCCATAGAAGGCGATGTGAACGCAGACGCCATTGATGGGATTGTTGTTGCGATCCCGCACAAAGCCGTTGAAGTAGGTGGTGCCGGGATTGGGATCGCAACGCCAGGTGCCTTCGCCCAGCGAGTAGGGATAGGTGGGCTTGGGCGGCTGGGTGGGCTGAGGGATGGGCGTGGGCGTGGGCGGACGGGGTTTGGGCGTGGGCGGCAGCGGGATGCTGGCCACCACCTGCACGGCGTCGATCTGGCCCTCTTTGGTCACCAGTTTATCGATGATCCAGCCCGTTTGGCCGTTGAAGTTAATCTGCCACCAATCTCCACGGGGATTTTTGCCGGTGATGGGGAATTTCTGCCCAGCCTGAGCCTGGCCGATAACGTTATATGCGGTGCCCGGCCCGCTGCGCACATTGACCACCTGATTGGCGGTGACCGAGGGGGGCACGGGCGTGGCCGTGGGCGGCAGCGCGGTGGGAGCCGGCGTATTGGTGGGCGGCGGAGGCGACGTGGGCGTGTCGGTGGGCAGCACCGCCACCGGCTCGCCCGTTGCTGTTGCATTCACATCCTGCTCGAAGAGGGATTCGTTGACCACCTGCCCCTCGGGCGTGGGCGTGAACGTGGGCTTGGGGGTGCGGGTGGGCGTAGGAGCAGGCGTATCCTTGGCGCCACATCCAGCCACAACAACAGCCAGCAGCAGGATGATTGCCAGGAACAAAACGGATTTTCTCGTTCGCATAAGCGTATTAACCTCACATAGAGTCTGGCGTCGGTGCGATAGGCATCATCAATACAGAGCGAGATGCGCTTGACAAACAAAAGCGGGCAGCCGACAGATGGCGATTATAACAAATTCATGGGGATAGGGAAAAGCCCGCACTGCTGAAAACAACGCAAACAGTCCCGAGCATGTTCCTTCCAGACTTGGCGAGTCATCGAAAGCGCAATTTTTCCGTTCCCATAATTTGCTTGACGTCCTCTTTCGTGCTAGAATGTCCAACTGCTCAAGATAAGTTGACCCGGCGCCTTATGGCGCTTTCATTTTGTCTGATGAGCGCTTATCGTTCAGGATGACGGGGCGGTTGTCCCATCAACGCCCGTCCGCTCCAAACCCGACATCAAAGTTGAGTCGCCTGAAAAAAGCCTCACCACGGAGGCGCAGAGGGCACGGAGAAAGAAAAAGGTGGAGGTTCGGAGGTCTTTTCTCTGTGAACTGCCATGATTTTCTCCGTGTTCTCCGTGTCTCCGTGGTAAAATAACCTTTTTTCAGTGGACCCAAAGTTCAAACGAGGAAAATGTCATGTCCTACCTATTGAAATCATTAGAAAACGAGTATCTGAAAGAAGACGTCCCCGAAATCAGTGTAGGTGATATTGTCAAGGTCCATAATCTCATCGTGGAAGGCAAAAACGAACGCGTCCAGGTGTATCAGGGCACGGTTATCGCCATCAAGGGCGCAGGCCCGGCCAAAGCCATCACCGTTCGCAAAATCGGCGCTCATGGCGTCGGCGTCGAGCGCATTTTCCGCGTCCATGCGCCCCGCGTGAAGAAAATCGAGATTCTCCGGCACAGCAAGGTGCGCCGGGCAAAGCTCTACTTCCTGCGGGATCGCGTGGGCAAAAAGGCCCGCCTCAAGCAGCTTCGCCGCTGACGCACACCCATCGCCACACACCAAAGAGACGCAGGCCCACGCCTGGCGTCTCTTTTTTATGCGGCGCAACAGGTCCGGGCGGCGGGCTTCCCGCACTGGCGGTCCGGTTTGACAAACAGCCGGGGATCGATTAAAATTGCGAACATAAGTTCCCAACGTTTGTTTCACTTTCTCAGGAAAAGTCTCATCATGTCCGAATTCATCGCCGCCGTCGCTCAAACCAACCCCATTTTGGGCGACATCGCCGCCAATCTCTCGCAGATGGCGGCCATGACCGAACAGATCTGCCGCGAGCAGCATCCCGACATCATCGTTTTCCCCGAGCTGGCCACCACCGGCGTAGAGAACGGCATGGCCTTCAATTATATGGCGGAGCGGCTTCCGGGCGGCCATCAATTCAATATCCTGGCCCGCAAAGCTGCTGATTTCAACGTGCACATCGTTTTTGGCATGCCCACCAAGACCAAAGTCGAGACCACCCTCTACAATGCGGCCGTGGTCATCGGGCCTGACGGCGATCTCATCGGCGAATATCGCAAAATTCACCTGTTGGGCGAAGAAAAGCTCAGCTTTCGGCCCGGCTACCGCTTCTCGGTGTTCGACACCGGATTGGGAACGCTGGGCGTGATGCTGGGCGCTGATGTGGCGTTTCCGGAAGCGGCGCGGGCGCTGACGCTGATGGGGGCGGAGATCATCTGTCTGCCCGCAGCCTACGAGGCGCAATATCAGGCGGAATGGGAGGCCTTCACCCAGGCCCGGGCCGCCGAGAACGGCGTCTTTCTGCTGGCGGCCAACCGCGTGGGGCAGGAGCCCAGCCGCACATTCCTGGGAGACAGCGCCATCTTCGCCCCCGACGGGACGCTGTTAGCCCGTATCGACGCAGATGAAAACGAAACCGACGCCGTGACCACCGGCTACGCCTTCGCCCGCATTGACGCCAGCGCCGTGCGTCGGGTGCGGGAAGCCCGCCAGTTCATCATGGCCCGCTCGCCAGCGGCTTACGGGCCCATTGTCAAAAAATACTGAGAGGGGGACGGGGCGTCGGGAAGACTTTTCAGTTTGTCCACAGGGGAAGGCTGTGCTAAAATCGCGATTTGACTCCTCCTCGCACCCGCTATAGGAGCGAGTAACGATCTTATGATGTGGAACCATTCCCTACCAGCCTCCGTTGTACATTGTGTAGAACCAGATAGCGCTCTCATATCACCCGCCTCCCTGCCGCAGAACGCGCTTGCCCGCTATGCGCCGGAGTCGGGTGCATTTGTCTCAAGGAGATAAAAACAGTCCCATGCAAAACAGTTCGTCCTTTCTCAACAGCATCGGACGCATCCTGGAAAGCCCCAACACCGGCAGGATATTCAACTTTGTGATCATTCCTCTGTTGATTCTGATGATCCTGTTCCTGCCGCCCGTAGACTTGCTGGGCAGGGTGCAAACCATCGGTTACGAAGCCATCACCCCCGAATCGGGCATGGTTGCGGATCCCGACGGCGCCAAAGTCATCTTTCCCGCCGACGGTCTCAGCGGCAAGACCCACGCCAAGCTGGAAAGCATCCCGCGCGAGCAATTCGAACGAGGCGATGTCTCCGATGATCTGCGTCAGGCGCTGGAGCAACTGCCGGCGGAACTGCGTCCCCGCAGCCCCATCTATCAACTCAGCGTGCGCGGCGATATCCCTACGCACGCCATCGCCACCCTCCCCATTCCCAACGACTCCCTGCCTTATGAAACGCTGGATATTTACAACTGGAACGGCGAATCGTGGGAATGGATGCCGCACCGGCTGATTTCGGAAGAAGACGTCCTCGAAAGCGACATCAACTTCGTCCCCAACGACTTCGCGGTTTTTCAGACCGCCCCCAAACTCCCCACCGTGGGAGCCATTCTGCCCGTGGGCAAAGAACTGCCGCCCGAGGCTGAACCCGCCGCCACCGCGGTTTTCCCCGCCGCCCTCACCTTGCGCGGCGATGGCAGCGTCAACGGCGCCGAAAATCTGATCTCCGCCGACGCTATCAATGGCAAAGCGTATATGCTGGTGCGCAACTACCGGCCCGGCGAAACGCCCCGCACCGATCTGCTGGCGAATCTCATCATCGATCAGGGAATGCAGGAAGTGCAGATCAACACCCTTTCGGAGCTGGCCGCCAGCAAGAACTATGACGGCGTGGCGCTGGATTACCGCGGCGCTGACCCGCCCCTGCGTTCCGATTTCTCGGCATTCGTCAACAAACTGGCCACGCGTCTGCACGCCGACGGCAAAGACCTGATCATCTTCGTCGATCAGCCTATGCAGCTTTCGGATGACAGTTGGGAAACCTTTGGCTATGACTGGACCGCGTTGGCCGCAGCCAGCGACGGCGTCGTCATTCCCGCGTTTGAAAATCCCATCGCCTATGCGCCCGGCAACCAGGTGGAAAATCTGCTGCAATGGGCCGTGGGACAGGTCAATCGCTATAAACTGATGTTGCAATTGCCCGCCAGCGCCACCGAACAGGCTGGCAACTACTTCATCCCCCGCGGATTCCAGGACGCCATCACCCCCATCCTGGGACAGATCACCACCGATAACAACGTGGTCGAACCGGGCGTCCCCGTGAACGCCCAACTGAAAAGCGATGTCGTGGCCAGCCCCCTGCAATTCGATCCGACCACCGGCATCAGTTGGTATCGCTATCGCGATCAGTCGGGCGAAGAGCGCATCGTCTTCTTCGAAAACGCGGCCAGTCTCACAGCCAAGCTCAGCATGGTCAGCCGCTACAACCTGGGCGGCGTCATCACCAACGCCGTAGAAATCCGCGATTACGATCCCAAGATCTGGGACGTTTTCGCCCAATACGCCGCAGGCCAGACGCCCGGAGCGCCCCAAAGCGATTTGGCGGTGGAATGGAAGACGACTGACTCCAAGGGCAACGTCATCAACGAGCAGCGAACAGCCCTGAAACAGCCAGTGCAGATTCCGTTGCCCGACGCCCCCGACGTTTACAGCATCCGTGCAGACGTCAAAGAAGGGGACGCATTTATCAGCAACCAGGGCGTCGCCCAGGTCGCCGTCGCCACCTACACGCCCTCACCTACGCCCACGCCCGAGTTCACGCCCACCCCCGTCGCCTCCCCCACGCCCACGCCCCCGGCGTACGCCATGGCCACCGCCACCGGCGACACCAACTTGCGGCAGGGGCCCGGCACCAACTATCCTCGCGTCGGCCTGCTGAAAAAGGGCGAATCGCTCAAGATCATCGGCAAGAACAAGAAGGGCGATTGGTGGCAGCTCGAAGGCAAGGACGGCAAACACGTCTGGATCATCGGCAACCGCGTCAGCGTGCAAGGCCCGACAGACACGGTGCAAGTGGCCAAAGACATCCCCGAACCGCCCAAGACCCAACCGGCCAACACCGGCGGCGGTGGCGGCGGCCCGCGTCCGGCAGGCGCAGGTCAATTCGGCTACGGCGTACAGATTCAGCCTTATGGCGGCGCCGACCTGGGCTACGCGGCCAACGCCATCAAGGGCCTCGGCTTCAATTGGGTCAAATGGCAG
>JALSPL010000203.1 GCA_026985975.1 Anaerolineae bacterium
GGCGAAAAGCTGGAGGGGAACGACAGTGAGGATGGGGAGGGTCCAGGGTGAGGCCTCGGGCACGATAATCAGGTCATCCGCCTTGGCCGCGATGACGCGGTCGTCCGGATTGACCACGGCGATGATCTTGCCCTGCCGGGCCTTCACCTGCGCCACCTGACTCACCATCTTCTCGTAAACGCCGTCGCGGGGGGCGATGGCCACGGTGGGCATCGTTTCATCGATGAGGGCGATAGGCCCGTGCTTCATCTCCCCCGCGGGATAGCCCTCGGCGTGAATGTAGCTGATCTCCTTCAGCTTCAGCGCCCCTTCCAGGGCGATGGGATATTGCAATCCCCGGCCCAGATAGAGAAAATCGCTGTGATTGGCGTAAGCGATGGCCAGCTTGCGGATGGCCGCGTCCTGCGCCAGCACATCCCCCAGCTTTTGCGGCAGCAGGGCCAGCTCATGCGCCAACGCCAGCGACGCCCCGGCATCCAGCAGGCCGCGCTGCTGCGCCAGATACATGGCCAGCAGCAATTGATCCAGCACCGACGTGGTGAAGGCCTTGGTGCTGGCCACGCCGATCTCGGGTCCGGCCTGCATCATCATCACGCCATCGGCCACGCGCGCGGCCTGCGAACCCACTGCGTTGACGATGGCCAGCAGGCGGGCGTTGTGACGCCGGGCCTCCTCCATGGCCGCCAGGGTGTCCACCGTCTCGCCCGATTGCGTGATGGCCAGGAACAGCGTGCGATCATCCAAAATCGGCTGACGATAACGATATTCGGAACCGTAATCCACCTCCACCGGCAGCCGGGCCAGGCGCTCGATGTAGAATTTGCCCACCAGGCCGGAGTAATACGACGTGCCGCAGGCCACGATGGTCACCTTGTCGATGCGCTGCGCCAGCTCGGGCGTGAGTCCTATCTCGGGCAGCGTCACCCGCCCGGTCAGAAAATCAACCCGCCCGCGCAGGGTGTCGGTGAGCGCGTTGGGCTGATCAAAGATCTCCTTCTGCATGAAGTGGCGGTATGGGCCTTTAGCGGCGGCGATGGGGTCCCAGGGGATGTTGAGGATTTCCTTGTCGGGCAGGGCGTTGCCGTCGAGATCCGCGAAGCGGACGCCATCGCGAGTGATCACCGCCATCTCGCGATTTTCAAGAAAACTCATGCGCCGGGTGTGCTCCAGAATGGCGGGGATGTCGGAGGCCAGGAACATCTCATCATCGCCATGGCCGATGACCACGGCCCCGGCGTTGCCCAGCCGGGCGGCGATGAGCGTGTCCGGCTGGTAGCGGCTCAGCGCCACCACAGCGCTGGGCCCTTCCAGCAGCCTCAGCGCCCGCCGCACAGCTTCCTCCAGGTCTTCGGTCTCGGCAAATTCCCGATGAATGAGCTGCACGATGACCTCGGTGTCGGTGTCGGAGCGGAACACGTAACCCTGGGCCGTCAGCTCCTCCCGCAGCGGCAAAAAATTCTCCACGATGCCATTTTGCACCACCACGATGTTGCCATCTCGGGCCCGATGCGGATGGGCGTTGACCGCGGTGGGCGGGCCATGGGTGGCCCAGCGCGTGTGTCCGATGCCGATATGGCCGTGCAGTGGCGCTTCCGCCACCCGGCTTTGTAAATTCGTCAGTTTCCCGGCGTCTCGCCGGATTTCGATTTTGCCATTCTCTTCGATGACGGCTAGGCCCGCGGAATCATAGCCGCGGTACTCCAGCCGTTTCAGGCCTTCCAGAATAATGGGCGTCGCCGCCCGCGGGCCTACATAGCCAACAATGCCACACATGAAATTGCTCCTAAGTAGCCGTCAAAAAATAACTTTCCTTTTTACGTCATTTCGACGAGCGAACCGAGGAGAAATCTCCCCGGTTGCGGGCGTCTATCTTTCTGCAAGGGGATGTCTCGCTTCGCTTCGACATGACGTAAGTAAAGTACTGGAGTCTGGCGAAAATTATTTTGGCCGCTTTTCAAGTCATTTTTTGACACAAATTAAGCGAATTTATCGAATTTTTCTCTTCTTTTTTTCGTATAATTCGTGTCAATTCGCGTCAAAATCAAAAACGCCAGAGTCCAGTAAAGTATTTTGTTTTGGAAAAAGGAAGGTAATTTTTAGACGATCACTAAACGAATATGGGAATGAGAGAGAGGGCGCCAGCGTCTAACGGCGCGCTTGTCGCGATGAGATATCAGGTATTCGATATTGGCAGAGCGTCGCCAATCAACGACATGCGCGACGGATCCGATTATCAACACCTGATATCCAATACCTGCTCTTGCCACTGCTGCACGCCTTGTGCCGCCGGTCGCCCGGCGATGTTTCGGCCTGCTGCTTTTCGTTGTTCCCCATGACGTCCGGTGGTGGCGCACCGGGAAGGCATCCGCCGATCTCTCGATTTTCCCGCTGGCTTGGGCCAGGGTTAGGCCGCCCTTGCGGACGACAACCTTCTCCTCGTCAACTGCGGCCAACCCAAACGGGCCGCAGCCCAGGCGCTGCGTCATGGTGTTGCTTGGGGATTGGAAACTGCCAGGATTTATGCCAAAAGCGCCTCCAAATGAGTCAGGATATTTGTTCCGTAAATAACGTTGGCGTCGCTTGCAGAGACGCTCTCGAAGCCAACGTTGGCCTGGCGCACCATGTAATGCGTAATGCGTAAAACGTAAAACGTGAAGATCTTACGCATTACGCATTACGCATTACGCATTACGCATTACGCATTACGCATTACGCATTACGCATTACGCATTACGCATTACGTTTTACGAAATCGGCTGCTCGCGCCAGATTGGCTTGCTCATTTTTATCCTTATTGGCGTGCAATCGCTCAGGGTGACTGCATTATAATGAAAAAAGCGCCGATGGGCAATCGGGACGCGGGCCTGGTCGTCAAGGCTGCCACAGAAAAGGCGCGCCGGTTGGTTGCGGCGGGGGCTGATGATACAATGGCTGGCATGACCGCCCGCCATCGTCCTCTCACCCGTACAGAACGCCGTAACCAGATGGCCATGCTCACTTTCAGCGGGGCCAATGGCATCGGATTCAATCTGCTGTCGTCATCGTTGGTGTTGGCGGTATTGATTCGAACCCTGGGCGGCTCCAATTTTTTGGTGGGCGTCATGGCCAACTACCGGCTGCTGAGCCGACTCATCTGGCCGCTGGCGGTTTCGGCCTATCTCATGCAGCACGACGGGCGCAAGCAGATCCTGGGGGCGATTCAGTTTTCCCGCGCGGTCATTTATATCGCCCTGGGATTTCTTGTGGGGCTGTTGGGGGCGACGCACCCGCATCTCACCCTCACGGCGCTCTTCATCCTGTTATTCGCCGACGCTCTGCTGATGGCGGCCCAGCAAGTCACGCGCCTGGATCTGCTGGGCAAGCTTTTTCCGGAATGGGGCCAAACTTTGTTTTTCGCCAATGATCAATTATTGGCGGGGGCTCTGGGCGTCTTCACCGGATTTGTTCTCAGCCTGATCCTGCACACAAGGGCTGGCGGCCAGACGCCCGTCGGCCGCTATGCGCTGTTGTTCATCTTGGCGGGC
>JALSPL010000204.1 GCA_026985975.1 Anaerolineae bacterium
AGATAGCGGCGGGCCTTATCAACCTGTTTTTCATCCGCCACCACCGTCACCACTTCGATGCGGCCCCGCCAATTCTTGCGCAGCAGATACGCTGATAGCAGCGCCAGATCGATATTGCCCAGGTGCATGTCCAGCTCCCAGTTGGGCCCCTGCTCATGCACCCACACCGTGATGCGCTGACGCTCTCCCAGCCCCGCTTTCGGGCCCGAGGCCAGCACCATCGCGCCCATGCCCACGCGCTGCGCTTCATGGATGACATCTTGCATTCGCGTTCGGAACGCCTCATCCCGAAAAACATCCGCCTGCAGCCAGAGGATGTTGGGGCGGAAGAAAACGCCGCTCAGGGCCTGAATGCTGGCCAGCAGCCCCTCCACCGGATCGTTATCCACCACCACAGCGTGCATGGTGTAGATGTCCTTCTGGCGGAAGGCCGCCACCAGCTCCTTCAACTCCCTGGCCAGATGCGCATCATCGGACTGGCTGGTCAGCGCCAGCAATTTGATGGAGCCCTGGGGATAGATGAGATCGCTCAGGAATTCGAATACGCTCCATATCTCCGCCGGATCCTGAAATGGGGCCAGCAGGTTGGGGCGCCACGCCCGCTCCTGATCCGAGGGCAGCTCACTGGCGTGCATGGCGGCCCATTCGGCCAAGGCCACGAACAGGCCGCTGCGCAGATCGCCGTAGGGGGCGCGCAGCCTGCGCCGCTGCAATCCCCAATAGATGAGCAGCACCACCACTACAGCCACCAGACTGAAGATGGGATCGATGATGAACATGACCGCCAGCGAGCCCACCGCCCCCAGCAGAGGAACGATGGCGGGGACGCGCAGCAAGGGCCGGAAGCTGGTCAGCTTCAGCCGCTCCTCCAGCAGCAGCACCACGTTGATGATGGCGTAGGTAATGAGGAAGAACATGGTGATCAGCGGGGCGACAGCGTTGAGATTGCGTAGCAACAGCGCCGCCAGCACGATAAATCCGGTGAAAACCAGGGCTGCTCGCGGTTCGCCATTGGCGCCGGGACGGGCCAGGGCGCCACCGCGGGGAATGACGTTATGCGCGGCCAGGGCCTGCAGAATGCGCGGCGCTCCCACCAGCGACGACAACCCCGACGAAAAGGTGGCTCCCAACAGGCCCGCCAGCACCGCCGGCGGCCAGAGGGATTTTTCCACCATGATGGTGTAGTTGTGAACCAGCTCATCGGGCGAGGCCACCCGCGCAAACCAATAGGCCAGCGCCAGATAAATCACCAGACTGAGCGCAATAGCCGACATCGTACCCAGGGGAATGCTGCGCCGCGGGTCTTTCAGCTCGCCCGACATGTTCGCTCCGGCCATGATGCCCGTCACTGCCGGGAAGAAGACGGCGAAAACGTACCAGAAGCCCACGCCCTGAAAGCCGTTCTCCGGCGAACCGGGAAAACTGCCGATCCAGGTGGGCTGGTTGGGCAGCGGGCCGGTGAAAAAGGTGGCGAAGGCGGAAATGAGAGAGATAGCGACGATGCTCAGGATGATGTATTGCACCCGGAAGGCCAGATTGGCGCTGAGATAGGCGATGATGAACAAGGCGGCAAAGGTGAGGAGATCCACCGCCAGCGGGGAATGAGTGGGGAAGATGCGTAGCCAGCCCTCGCGAAAACCGAAGATGTACATGGCCACGGCCAGGCTCTGGGCCAGATAGAAGGAAATGCCGACGCTGCCGCCCGCCTCCAGCCCCAGGGCCTGGGTAATGATGGAAAAGGCCCCGCCCGCGCCAATGCGGATGTTGGTGGTGATAGAGGAAAGCGAGAGCCCCGTGAAGAAAACGATCGCCCCGGCCAGCAGGATAATGGCCCATGCGCCCAGCAGGCCCGCATTGCCCACCACCCACCCCTCGCGCAGATACATAATGACGCCGAGAATCGTGAGCAACGTGGGCGTGAAGACGCCGGAAAAAGTCCCGAAACGGCGGACATCGGGCGCTTCATGGGCCTCGACCTGCTGTTGCAGCGTGATGTTTTCTGTAGACGGATCAGACATGATGCGATTGGCTTTTTGGGGCGTCGGTTGGCGTTTTTTGCATTTTCTCGAAGTTCGTCACCGCCTTCTTCACCGACTTGAAGCAATGACTGACGCCGATGACGGCGATCACGTCCATGCGTCTCAGCTTATCGAACACCGGGTCCTTCACCTGCGCCAGCCACAGGTCTATCTCCCGCCTAGCCAGCCTTGCGTTCAGCTTCTTCAGGGCGTCCGCGCCGGTGATATCCACATCGTTGATGGTCTCCGCGTTGATGATCACCACCTGCACAGGCTGCTGCGCCCGGGCGACTTCCCGCAACACCGTGGCTATGAAGTAACGGCTGTCGGGAAAAGTGAGTTGGGCGTCGATGCGGAAGATGAGCAGGCCCGGAAAGGTGCGGGCTTCGGGATGCCGGGCGATGTCGCGAAAGGTGCAGCCGTCGGGCATCTGGCCCAGCACCGCCACGCCCGGATGCGCCGAGCGCCAGATGAGCACCAGGATGGAGAGCGCCACGCCCAGGCCCACGCCCGGCAGCACGCCCAGAATCAGCACCCCGAACAGCGCCACCAGCCCCAAACCGAATTCCAGAGGGCTATATCGCCAAAAAAGAGCCAGCTTACGGCTCTGATCCAGCTCGATCATGGCGGCGATGACGATGGCGGCCAGCGTGGCGGTGGGCAGATTTTCCAGCAGGGGCATAAGAAAACGCAGGGTGAGCAGCACCAGCGCCCCTGTGAACACATAAGCGATCTGGGTCTTGCCACCCGCGCTCATGGCCACCGATGTCTTGGAAAGGCTGCCCACAGCGATGAAACCGCCGCTGACGCCCGTTCCCAGATTGGCCGCGCCCAGGGCGATGAGCTCCTGATCGGGGTCCGCCTCGCCGCCGCCTTTCAGCGCCGCCCCCTCATCCGAGGCCAGGGTCTCGATGTACCCCAGCAGCACGATGGCCAATGCGCCCGGGATCAGTGAAAGATAGCTGGTCAGGGGAGCATCGGGCAGTTGAAACGATAACATGTGCGTGCCCAGCATCCCTACGACAGACACGCCTTTGTCCGCCAGACCAAAAATGGACACCAGCACAATCGCCACGATCACCGACATCAGTGCGCCCGGCAGCCTGGGTGCGAAACGCCGGAACAAAAACATCAATGCCAGGCTGCCCAGTCCAATAACCGGAACCAACCATCCCATTTCTCCCAGTTGCTGGATAATCCCCAACAGTTTTTCGAAGAATTTTCCGCTCACGTCACCGATGCCCAACAAGGCTGGCGTCTGACCGATGATGGTCACCAGTACGATGCCCTCCAGAAAACCGGTCATCACCGGCTGCGAGATGAAGCTGGCGATCCAGCCCATCTTCAGCAGTCCGAACGCCAGAAAAAACACGCCCACCGCAATAGCCAGGGCCGAGGTCAGAGCCATGAACCGGGCGCTGCCCGCGCCGGCCAATCCCCCCACCACGCTGGCCGAGATCAGCGCCGTGGCCGAATCGGGCCCCACCACCATCAGCCGC
>JALSPL010000205.1 GCA_026985975.1 Anaerolineae bacterium
TGACGTTGAGACCGTCCTCCGAAACCAGACCGTTTTCGATGGTGGGGACTTCCTGAGCCAGCACGGGATAGAAATTGCCGTCAGGATCGACATCCACCAACCCTTCCACCACCATTTTGCTGACTTCGTCGGCCGCATACTGGGTGGCAATGAAGGGGTTAAGTACATCGGGCTCCTGATAGAGGCCGTAAATGATGGTTTTGGGTTCAGCAGGCTTGGCCGGTTCAGCCGGGGCCTCGGTTGCGGCGGGAGCCGCCGTGGCGACAGGCGCTTCAGTGGCGGCGGGAGCCTCGACAGGCGCTTCAGTGGCGGCAGGCGCTTCTGCTGGTTTTTCAGCCGCTGGCTGAGATGACGCACAGCCTGTGAGGGCGACAAGGACGCCAACAAGTAAAAAGGTTGCCAATAGAATCCGAATGATCTTTGACATGTTCTCCTCCTTGAGATTTGTAAAGAAAGCGGGACAAAAGAGGTTGGACGATGCGGAAAAATAGCTCGATAGTATCTGTCTGTTCCCCACTCTTCTCAGTTTTCGCGTTGACGATCCCCCCGGCATTGCAGCCAGAATCAATTTCTCATAGGCGGAACCTCCATGAATTTGAGTGGCGAGAGGCGAAGAAACTTCGGTAAAATAGCATAAAGTCTCAGGATAATAACAGTTATTGTAATGATACGTTCTTTCGATGTCAAATCATTCGGTTGCGAAGGGCGTGTTTCAAAATGGGGGCGCGTTTTTGTTTTTTGGCCGACTCAAGTCGGACGCTTCAGGCCTGCGGCCAAAGGAGGGCCTACGCCCGCCAAATCAAGCGCCCATCAGGTCGCCGGAGGGCGACCGCGGGCGCGAAGCGCCTAAAACGTCCGAGTTCACTCGGTCAGTGCGCCATTCGGCAGTTTGCCCCAAATCGAAACGCACCCGTTGCGAATATAATGCTTCCACAAGGGGTGACGAACTTTTGAAACGCTGGACATCTGACAACTGTAAAGGTTGAAGGTGTGGGGAAGAATCTAAAAGTAGATGTTTTCATATTCGGGGTTTCTGTTCAGGGTGAGGCGTTCTGGCATAGAGCGCGAAGCGCTGGTAGAATGGTTTTTATGGATGAGAAAAGCATTTTGACCGGTCTCATGGGCTGGCCCGTGGGGCATTCCAAATCTCCGGCCATGCACAATGCCGCGTTTCGCGCCGCGGGCGTGGATGGCCGCTATGTGTTGCTGCCCGTGCAGCCGCATCGGGTGGGCGAGGCGGTGGCGGGCCTGCGGGCGCTGGGCTTTCGCGGGGCCAATGTCACCGTGCCCCACAAGCAGGCGGTAATCCCTTTTCTGGATGCGCTGACGCCCGAGGCCCGGGCCATCGGCGCGGTGAACACTATCATCGTGCAGGCGGATGGGACTCTGGTGGGGACGAACACCGACGCCGCCGGGTTTTTGCAGGATTTACAGGAGCTGGGCGCGCCGCTGCCCGAGCTGGCGGAAAGTTCGGCGCTCATTCTGGGCGCGGGGGGCTCGGCCCGGGCCGTGGCCTATGCCCTGGCCTCTGGCGGCATCCCCGCCCGCGTCCTGGCCCGCAGGCCCGAGCAGGCTCAAGCGCTGGTCGCTTCTCTGACTCCCCATCTGTCCGAGACAGATCTGCTCTCCGCCCGCGCCTGGCCCGAGCTAGCCGATCTTGCCGCCGCGGCCCGGCTCATCGTCAATTGCACGCCCGTGGGCATGACCCCGCACACCGACGCCTCCCCCTGGCCCGACGACCTGCCTTTCCGGCCCGACCAGCTTGTGTACGACCTGGTGTACAATCCCCGCCAGACCCGGTTGATGCGTCAGGCGCAGGCCGCGGGCGCGCGGGCGCATAATGGGCTGGGCATGCTGGTGCGCCAGGGCGCGCGGGCGTGGGAGCTATGGACGGGCCGCCCCGCGCCGGTGGCGGTGATGTGGGAGGCCGTCAAATAGCCTTCTCCCGCCTCCCCGCTTCCCTCGCTCCCTTCCTCTTCATCCGGCCGAGCGAGATCAAAAGGGAACACAGAGCTTCACCGGGAAACCTCAAAAATCCTCTGTGAAGCTCCTGATTTTCTCTGCGATCCTCTGTGTAACGCTTTGCTCTGCGAGCAAGAACTTCACTGCCGAGACGCCAATTTCCTAATCTCCCAGTCTCCAAATCTCCTAATCTCCCAGTCTCCCAGTCCCCTAGTCTCCAAATCTCCCCGTCCCCTCATTCCTCCCTTTCAGCCTCTTTTTTCCACAACAGCCACAGAACCCCGCCCGGCAGGCTGCAGAAAAGCTGCACGGCCTGCACGAACAGACTCAGGGCCAGGGCCAGCGCACCCGGCACGCCCACCAGCCCGTAAAAGAAAGGATACGCGGCCTGGCTCAGGCCCAGACCGCCGATAGAGATGGGAATGATGAGCACCAGGGCGATGAGAGGCGTGAACAGGAAAATATCCACCAGGGGAATGCCGCCGCCCAGGGCCAGCGACAGCACATAATTGACCATCGAGGTGGTGGCGATGCCGGTGAGACCGATGAGAAACGCCAGCGCCAGGGTTTTGTATTGGAACCGATAAAGCTCGAACGCCGCGGCCAGCGAATCCCAGATGGGTGCGATCTTGTTCAGAAATCCGTGATGTAACAGCTTGCTGACGGTTTTGCTGATGCGGCGGCTGATGAGAAAAGCCCCCAGCGTCAGCAACGCCAAAAGCGCCAGCACCGCCACCGCGGCCAAAGGCCACAGATCAACCCTATCGGTCAGGAAGACCACCGCCAGCGCCGACACTGCGGCCACGCTCATGTAGGCCGAAAGCCCGATGAGGCGGTCCAGCACCACCGAGGCGGCGGCGCCCGCATTTTTCTCGGTGTATTTCGCCAGCCCATAGCCCCGCATGACATCGCCGCCGATGTTGGCGGGCAGGATGTTGTTGAAGAAAAAGCCCACGAAGGTGAAATTGGCCATGGCCAGAAAGGGAACTCTGATGGCCTGGGCCCGCAGCAACGTCCACCATTTGAACGCGTTGATGAGCATGGCCGTCCAGAAGAGCAGGATGGCGGCCAACACCCACCACAGATTGGCCGCCGCCAGCATCTGCCAGACTTCGGCCAGCTTGCCCTGGAACCGCCACAGCACGAAGAAAATCAGGGCCAGGCTGATGACTCCCCGGATCAAAGCGCCGGTGTATTTGCTTTTCACGATTCAACCATGCGTTTTATGACTGGCGACCGTGACAGACGCCATGGGGTCAACCAGACTGGCGTCCTCGGTCAGCTTATGCGATTTCTCTTTTTCCGAGGCCACGTCCGCCTTCTGGCTCCAGGCCATATCCCACACAACATGTCTTTCTTTTTTGATGGCGAAATCATACCAGCCCATAAAGCGCGCCCAGGCCTCCAGCACCGCCAGCATGCCCAACACATAGATGAGTTGGAAAACGCCCCAGATGGCCCGGGCCACCTGTTTCGTAGCGATCCACGCCACCTTGCGCTTGCGCAGACTGCTGACCTTATAGCCGTATTTGTGCTTGAGATAAAGATGCCC
>JALSPL010000206.1 GCA_026985975.1 Anaerolineae bacterium
ACATCCCGCTCGATGATGCGGCCGCCGGGGCCTGCGCCCTGAATCTGGCTCAGATCCACGCCCTTTTTTCCGGCCAACGCTCGGGCGCGGGGCGAGACAGCCAGGCGTTCGGGCGCTACAATGACCTCCGCAAGCGCCGTCGCGGCGGCGCCAATCTCGTCTGACGGCTCTTTCGCGGCCAGGGCTTCAGCTTCGGTCTCAGGGGCTGAGGCGTCTTCGCTGAGGAAGACGTCATCTTTCTCGCCAATGATGGCAACCACTGTAAAAACGGGCACGACATCGCCGGTGTCGAAGGGGCCGAAATGAATGTAGCCGTCCGCGGCGGCCTCCACGGCAAAGGTGGATTTGTCGGTCTCGATTTCCAGCACTTCCTGGCCTTTCGTGACCTGAGAACCGTCCTCAACCATCCACTCGATGATGGTGACATCTTCGACGGTGTTGCCGAGTTTGGGGATGAGCAGGGATTCGGGCATGTTTGACTCCGCAAAAATCATGGGATGAGAGGTGTTATTCGACCAGATCGACCAGGGCGCCCCGGGCGCGAACTTGGGCGACCAGCTCTGCGGGAGCGTCCCGATCGGTGATGACCAGATGGATGTCGCCGATGGCGGCGAAGGTGGCCAGGCCCACCCTCCCCCATTTGCTGGCGTCGATGATGGCGATGACCTGGCGGCAACGGGAGACAAGCGCCCGCTTCACCACCGCCACATCTGCGCTGATGTCAGTCAACCCTTCGGCCAGGGTCAGGCCATGGGCGCCGAAAAAACATTTCTGGATGTTGAATTTATCGAAATAACGCAGGCCGTCGGCGTCGATGAGGGAGGCGGTTTCCTTTTGCACGACGCCGCCGGGCAGCACCACGGTGACCCCGGACGCATCCATCAGCTCCTGGGCCACGGCCAGACTGCTGGTGAGCACCGTCAGCAATTGGTGTGATTTGAGATGACGGGCGATGGCCAGCGCCGTGCTGCTTCCATCCAGATAGATGGCGTCCCCTTTTTCCACCAACGCGGCCGCGGCCGCACCGATGGCGCTTTTTTCTTGAGGATGTTGGCGCTTGCGGCTTTCCAACTTCAGCTCCTCCGCCATCCCGGACGCCACAGGCACTGCGCCGCCGTGGGTGCGAGTGAGCTTCCCCTGCCGGGCCAGGGCCTGTAAATCCCCCCGCACCGTTACTTCCGAGACGCCAAACTGCTTGCTCAAATCCGCCACCATCACGCGCCCCTGCTCCTTCAATAACTGAAGGATGCGCTGACGGCGTTCTTCTGGATAAATGGGTGGGTTCATCATAACTCGGCAATGGGTGAGCGCAACTTTTGATTTCTTCCATATTTTAGCATAAGTCGCGCACGTCGTCAAATTTTACCTTTCGGATTATTGACATTGATTTCGATTCATTGTATAATGAAATCAAACGAAAGACAACGCCAGTTCTCAGACATCTCCCCCGAGCACATCAGGAGCTATCGACGCCATGACCAAAGCCATCTTCATCGATCCCGCCGAGGCCCGCAAGCCGGGCGTCATCACCGCCCCCGAAATCCCCGTCAACGCCTACAAATCTGACCCCAAGGCCGAAGAGGCCCGGTTCGGGCGCGCGGGGCTGGTGAAAATCTATCGGGACATGGCCACCATTCGCGAGTTCGAGCTGATGCTGGACAGCATCAAAAAGACGGGCGCATACGAAGGCGTCCCCTACACGCATCGAGGGCCTGCGCATCTTTCCATCGGGCAAGAGGCGTCCTCGGTGGGCCAGGCCTATTTTCTGACGCCCGATGATTTCATCTTCGGATCTCACCGCAGCCACGGCGAGATCCTGGCCAAGAGCCTCTCCGCCATTTCCCAGCTCGACGAAGATGCGCTCATGGACATCATGGGAAACTATCTGGATGGCGCGCCCTTGCGGGTGGTCGAACAGCATCTAAAAGATGATGACATCCAGGGCTTGGCCATCAATTATGTGCTTTATGGCACGCTGGCCGAGATTTTTGGACGCGAGGCGGGTTTCAACAAGGGCATGGGCGGCTCCATGCACGCCTTCTTCCCGCCCTTCGGCGTCATGCCCAACAACGCCATCGTGGGCGGCTCCGCCGACATCGCCACGGGCGCGGCGCTCTATAAGCGCATCCGCCGCAAGCCGGGCATCGTCATCGCCAACATCGGCGATGCGTCCATGGGCTGCGGCCCGGTGTGGGAGGCCATGATGATTGCGGCCATGGATCAGTATCGCACCCTGTGGCCCGAGGAGATTGGCGGCGCGCCTCCCATGCTTTTCAATTTCATGAACAACTTCTACGGCATGGGCGGCCAGCCTCAGGGCGAGACCATGGGCTTCGGCCAACTGGCGCGGGTGGCCATGGGCGTCAATCCCCAGGCCATGCACGCGGAGCGCATCGATGGCTATAACCCCCTGGCCGTGGCCGACGCCATTCTGCGCAAGAAAGAGCTTTTGCTGGCGGGCCAGGGCCCGGTGCTGCTGGATACGGTCACCTATCGCTTCTCGGGCCACTCCCCCTCCGACGCCATGGCCTATCGCACCAAAGAGGAGCTTGAAGCCTGGAAGGAACAGGATTCGCTGGCGGCCTACGCCCGGTATCTGCAAGAAAACGGCTTCGCCACGGCGGACGAGCTGGCGGCCATCCATGCGGATGTGAAAGAGCGCATTGTCAAAACCTACCAAACCGCCATCGATCTGGACATCTCTCCCCGGCTGGACTTGAGCGGACCGGCGCTGGAAGAGATGATGTTCTCCAACGAAGTGGCGGATAGGATGGAGGAAGGCGAGCCTGAAGTGTTGCTGCCTCTGGAAAAGACCCGTTTCCGCATGACTTCCAAAAAGGCCCGCTTTGGCCTGGACGAGAAGGGCAACAAGCTTTCCAACATGAAAGCGGTGACATACGCCGAAGCGCTGTTCGAGGCCATGCTCTATCGTTTCTATCGGGACCCCAGCATGGTGGCCTGGGGCGAAGAAAATCGCGACTGGGGCGGCGCGTTCGGCGTCTATCGCGGTCTCACCGAGGCCTTGCCCTACCATCGTCTGTTCAACACCTCCATCTCCGAAGGAGCCATCGTGGGCGCGGCCGTGGGCTATGCGCTTTCCGGCGGCCGCGTCGCGGCCGAGCTGATGTACACCGACTTCATGGGCCGGGCCGGGGATGAGATTTTCAACCAGATGGCCAAATGGCAGGCCATGTCGGCCGGGATTTTGAAGATGCCCCTGGTGTTGCGGGTGTCGGTGGGCTCGAAATATGGGGCCCAGCACTCTCAGGATTGGAGCGCCATCGTGGCCCATATTCCGGGGCTCAAAGTCATGTTCCCGGCCACGCCCTACGACGCCAAGGGCATGTTGAATCTGGCCCTGCATGGCACGGATCCGGTCATCTTCTTCGAAAGCCAGCGGCTTTACCCCGAGCCCGAAGTGCTGGTGGAAGGGGGCGTGCCTGTGGACTACTACGAAATCCCCGAAGGCGAGCCTGTCGTACGCCGCGCGGGCCGGGACGTCA
>JALSPL010000207.1 GCA_026985975.1 Anaerolineae bacterium
TGTGAAAAAGGGCGATATCCTCATCATCAACACCGGTTACCACCGCTACTCGTGGGATCAGCCCGACATCTTCAATCCCAACGCCCAGGGCGGCGTGGAGAGCAAGGAATTCGGCTTCCTGGTGCGGCATCCGGGCCCCAGTCTTTCCTTCTACAAGTGGATCATCGAAAAAGAGCTGAAGATCGTGGGGGTGGATTGCGGCCTGCTGGAACATCCCATGAACACCCTCATCCGCACCATGCACCCCACCGAGTTCGCCAAGGCCGAAGCCAAACTCAAGGCGGAGCACGGCAAGACCTGGGAGGAGATGTATCCGCCCGAGGAGTACTACAAGCTGCTGCACATGGCCGTGCCCAAGGCCCACATCCTCTTCGCCGAAAGCATCGTCGGCCAGATCGATGAGCTACTGAACCAGCGGGCCTGGTTTATGATGCTGCCCCTGCCCTTCATGGAAGTGGAAAGCTCCTGGATGCGCCCGGTGGCCTATCGCCCGCCCGAGGGCATGGACGAAGAGGCATTTTTCGACCTGATGGACAGCGTCGAGGTGCTGGATTTCACCCTGCCTTTCAGCGTGCAGACCCCGCAATGGGCCAATTACGAGCCCCTGGTGGTCAAATATCTCAAACGCGTGGGCGGGCAGCCCTTCGGGCTGGGACGCAACACCGCACTCTGCACCGCCAGCTTCCATCTGGCCACGCACATGGATGGCGAGATCCACTTCTGGTCCCGCGGCCGCACCATCGGCCAGGTTCCGCTGGAGCACTGGATCGGGCCCGGCGCCATCGCCGACATCTCCCACCTGGTGGATGATCTGGATGTGTACACGCCCGAGATGATCGAGAGCGTGGTGGATGTGCGGGAAGGCGACATCCTGCTGATCAAGACCGGCTTCCACGTCTATGGCTGGAACAGCCCCGATTCCGACGAATTCCGCTACATGATCCGCCATCCGGGCCCCTCGCCCGATTTCTCCGACTGGGCTGTGGCCAAGAAGATCAAATGGCTGGGCATCGATGCAGTCAGCCAGGATCACCCCATGAACACCATCCAGCGCATCTGGCATCCCAAGAGCTTCGAAGAAGCCAACGCCAAGCTCAAGGCCAAATTCGGCAAAGATTGGGATGAGATGTTCCCCCTGGACAAGTACTATCAGGACACCCACCTCAATCTCTTCCCCAAGGGTATCGTTCACGCCGAGAACCTGGGCAAAGACATCCACGACACCCCCAGCGGCCGCTACTACATCGGCGTCTACCTGCCCAAGGGCATGGAGACCGCGTCCATGTGGGGACGGTTTATTGCTATCAAGGAGCCTGACGCATAACGCGGTTTGGCGCTGAAATGCGTCTGACGCCGGATGCTGGATATTCGATATTGGATATTGGATATTGGGTATTCGGCGTCAGACATGAAGTAGCATTCGGCACGAAACATGGTATTGAAATTCGAGGAGTTACGCGTTTTGCAACTTGCCGAGGCCATTGCTGATGATGTGTGGCATGAAGTTATGGCTTGGGATGCATTTCCGCGAGAAGTCCTTGGCGGCCAGATGATCCGAGCCACAGACTCTATCGGCGCCAATATCGCCGAAGCCTTTGGTCGCTATCATTACGGTGAAAAACTACAATTTCTGTACTATGCCCGCGGCAGTCTTTATGAAGCGAAATACTGGCTGAATCGTACAATGGATCGCAGTCTCCTGTCAGAGGACAAGGCTCACGAATTTTCAACAAGCCTTTCAGAAATCGCACGGCAACTTAACGCATTCTCTCGAACGATCCGCCAAAATCGAAGTAAGAATACATCGTCAGCCCTCAGAGAATCTCCCCCGACCTACAAAACAGCCTTGATGAGTTCAGATTTTCCTGACTTTTTTGATGAAAAGGATTTCACATGGCTGGCAGGTGCATCCTCTCACGAATAGCCAATATCCAATATCCACTACCAACTCTCCCCGAGGTTTCCGCCTATGAAACCACCTCCCTTCAAATACCACGCTCCTGCATCATTGCCCGAAGCGCTGGACCTGATGAGCCAGTACGGCTATGACGCCAAGGTGCTGGCCGGGGGCCAGAGCCTGGTGCCCACCATGAACTTCCGGCTGGCCAACCCCAGCGTTCTCATCGATCTCAACCGCATCCCCGATCTGGGCGGCATCCGTTCCTGGAACGGCGGGCTCAGCATCGGGGCCATGACCCGGCATGTGCAGGTAGAGAAAAGCCCTATGGTGCTGGACAAGCTGCCCTTGCTCTACACCACCATGCCCAAAATCGCGCATCCGCAGATCCGCAATCGCGGCACCATCGGCGGCAGTCTGGCCCACGCGGACCCGGCCGCGGAGCTGCCGGCGCTGCTGCGGGCCGTTCGGGGCCAGGTCAAGGCCCAAAGCGCTCGCGGCGAACGCTGGATCAACGCCGATGCTTTCTTCATCGATTTCTTCACCACCGCCCTGCAACCGGACGAGATTTTGACCGAGGTGCGGATGCCGGGCCTGCCCGCCCGCAGCGGCTGGGCCGTGGATGAAATCTCCCGCCGGCATGGCGACTTCGCGCTGGTGGGCGTCACCACCGTGGTGCGGGTGAACGCCAGCGGCGCCTGCGACGAGGCCCGCATGGTCTTCTTCGGCGTGGGCGATGGTCCGGTGCTGGCCGAGACTGCCGCGGGCGTGCTGCGGGGCGAACAGCCCACCGCCGAGGCCGTCCAGGCCGCGGCCGAAGCTGCCGCCGAGAAGGATGTGGACCCGCCCACTGACGTGCACGCCACCGCCGCCTATCGCCGCCATCTGGTCAAAGTGCTGGCCAAACGCACCCTGCAACAAGCCTTCGACCGCGCTCTGGGCAAGGAGGTCGCCTCATGACTGACCTGATAACCATCAATGTCCGCGTCAACGGCGTCGATTATCAGCGCCAGGTGGAGCCCCGCCTGCTGCTCAGCGACTTCATCCGCCATGACCTGAACCTGACCGGCACCCATGTGGGCTGCGAACACGGCGTCTGCGGCTCCTGCACCATCCTCTTCGATGGTCAGCCCATGCGATCCTGCCTGCTCTTTGCGGTGCAGGCCGATGGCCACAACATCCTCACCGTCGAGGGCCTGGCCCCTGACCCCGACCATCTCCATCCCATCCAGGAAGCCTTCCACGAAGCCCACGCCCTGCAATGCGGCTTCTGCACGCCCGGCTTTGTGATGACCCTCAAGCCCTTCCTGGAAGAAAACTCCGATCCCACGGATGAGGAAATTCGCGAAGCGATCTCGGGCAACCTCTGCCGCTGCACCGGCTACGATCACATCGTGGACGCGGTGCACATCGCCGCCGAAAAGATGAAGGAGGCGTCATCATGAGTAAACGATTTATCGGCAAACCCATGAAACGCAACGAGGATGCGCTGTTGCTCACCGGCCGCGCCCTCTTCACCGATGACGTGCATCTGCCCGATATGCTCTACGCCGCGTTTGTGCGCAGCGATTACGCGCATGGCCGCATCCTGAGCATCGACACCGA
>JALSPL010000208.1 GCA_026985975.1 Anaerolineae bacterium
CACGCCTTTATTGTACCGCCAAAACGGGCATTTCGCCAGATGTGCGGGCGGCGGACAGCCATCTCCTGCATACAGCACTCACGCTCGGGCCAGCATCTCGCCATGGGCTGGCTCGAAACGGGCGGTGAAATGACGCAGCACCGGCGGCTCCTCGACCATGCGCACGCCGCGAATGCGAGGGCTGATCTCCCTGACATAGCCCAACACTTCGGCCAGATAATCCACATGACTTTGAGTGTACATGCGCCGGGGAAAGGCCATGCGCACCAGGTCCATTTCCGCGGGCTTCTCGCTGCCGTCGGGCTGCCGTCCGAACATCACCGTGCCGATCTCCACCGAACGAATGCCGCCCTCGATGTATAACGCCAGCGAAAGCGCCCAGCCAGGATATTCATTCCAGGGAATGTGAGGCAGCATGGCCCGGGCGTCGATGTAAACGGCATGTCCGCCGGTGGGCTCGATGAAGGGAATGCCGTCCTGCTTCATGCGTTCTCCCAGATACTCGATGGAGCGAATGCGGTAGCGCAGATAATCGGGGTCCAGCGCCTCCTCCAGGCCCACGGCAATCGCTTCCAGATCGTAACCGGCCAGACCGCCATAAGTGGGAAAACCTTCGCCCAAAATCTCCATGTTCTTGCACTTCTGGGCCAACCCATCATCATTCATGGCCAGAAAACCGCCGATATTGGCCATGCCATCCTTTTTGGCGCTCATGGTGGCCCCGTCAGCGTAGCCGAACATCTCCTGGGCGATCTCCAGGGGCGATCTATCGGCGTATCCCTCCTCGCGCATCTTGATAAACCACGAGTTCTCGGCGAAACGGCAGGCGTCGATGAAGAACGGCACGCCGTGGCTGTGGGCGATCTCGCTAACGGCCCGGATGTTGGCCATGCTCACCGGCTGGCCGCCGCCGGAATTGTTGGTGACGGTGACCATCACCATGGGGATTTTGCCCGGATTCTCCGCCAGCGCCTGTTCCAGCTTCGCCAGATCCACATTGCCCTTGAAGGGATGATAGACGCCCGGCTGATGCGCTTCGGGGATGGGAATATCCAGGCCGATGGCGCCCCGGTATTCGATGTTGGCGCGGGTGGTGTCGAAATGGGTGTTGTTGGGCACGATGTCGCCCGGTTTCAGCGCCGATCCGAACAATATCCGCTCCGCGGCCCGGCCCTGATGCGTGGGCATCACATGTTTGAAGCCGGTGATTTTTTTGACCGCCGCCTCGAATTTATAAAAAGAACGAGCCCCCGCGTAAGACTCATCCCCCATCATCATCCCCGCCCACTGTCGAGAAGACATGGCGCCCGTGCCCGAATCGGTCAGCAAATCGATGAGCACATCTTCCGCCTTGAGCAAAAAAGGGTTGTATCCCGCCCGTTCGATGGCCTCCAGCCGCTGTGCGCGGGTGGTGTGACGAATGGGCTCCACCGTTTTCACGCGGAAGGGTTCGATGATGGTTTTGAATTGCATGAGGCATGGCTCCTTGTATGATTGAAAGATGGCTCCCCTGAAAAAAGGTCGCGATCAGCAGCGACGATAGAGAAGACAGCGAAAATGGTGTGGTTTCAGCCACTTTGCCTTGGCGAAACCATGATATTTTCCTTTGCGCCTTGGCAGCTTTGCGTGAGATCAAGCTTTTTTCAGTCGATCCCTCTTTGGTTCTGGCTCGGCCAGGTTGGGCCGCACCTAATTTTGAAACGCCCCCTCTTTAGCGGCAAATGGTTGCCAGGATGAAAAAGCTGGGATACAATCAGAGAAATTCGGTTGTCACTTCTCATCTCATTCCCAGAGAACCGCCATGAGCCAGAATAACCCCTTTGCCGGTAAATTGATCTTAGTGGTGGACGATGAACCCCGTATGATTCGCTTTGTGCAATATAATCTGGAGTTGGAGGGGTTTCGCGTCATCGTAGCCCATAACGGTTTGGATGCCGTGGACAAAGTGCGCACCCAGATTCCTGATCTGGTGATCATGGACGTGATGATGCCGGAGATGGATGGCTTCGAGGCGCTGGCGCAGATTCGCGAGATTTCCGATGTGCCGGTGATCATGCTCACTGTCAAAAATGAGGATGAGGACAAACATCTGGCTTTCTCCAGCGGCGCCGATGATTATCTCACCAAACCCTTCAGTCCCCAGGAGCTGGTGGATCGGGTGAAGGCTGTACTGCGTCGGGCGTCCGGGCCGTCATCCACCGATTCACAGATACTGGAGGTGGACGACCACTTGAAAATCGATTTTGCCAGCCGCGAGGTCATCGTCGACGGCAAGCGCGTCAGCCTGCGCCCCACCGAATGGCGTTTACTCTACCATCTTGTGAAAAACGCCAATTGGGTGATGCCCGCAGAGTTACTTTTGCAAAAAGTGTGGGGGTTTGAATATCAGGACGACGTGCAATTACTGAGGCTTTACATCGCCTATCTGCGCAGCAAAATCGAAAAAGATACCAGCAACCCGCAGTATATCCTGACAGAACGCGGCGTTGGCTATAAATTCGTCATGCCGGAAAAATAGCGTTCGGCGGAGGTTTTCTAATGACTGAGATCATGGCGCTCTCGACGTTGCACCAACTGCACGGCGAGGTGGATTATTACACTTACGATCATCTTTCCCAGATCATTAGACAGTTTGCTCCTGATGTCCTTGCCGTTGAGTTAACCCCTGCCGATTTGAAGGCCAGGAAAGCGCAACGGATTAAGCAGGAGTACCAACACAGTGTTTTTCCATTATTGGATGAACTTCAGTGCGAAGCGGTAGCGCTGGAACCATCTGAACCTGAGTATTCCGAGTTAGTGCAGTTAGCGAAAAAATCTGTGGAGGATTTTGGGAAAAACAACCCCGCTGCAATGGAACAGTTCAGTCTATATGCAAGAACGCTGTATGATGTGCTTCTCAACTGGTGGCGTTCGCCGATTGACGTGAACTCTCCAGAAACGGATCGCCATTTTGAGATCAAGCACAGGTATCAGAATAAACTATTTGGAAAAGATGAAGAAACGGGATGGGAGCGGTGGAACCAGCATTTCTTAAAGCAAATACTTGCAACTGTGGAAAGGTTTCCTCAAGGTAGATTGCTGATTGTAGTCGGTGCTGAACACGCCTATTGGTTACGAATGCGGCTCCGTGAGCAAGAGGGAGTGGCGTTGTTGGAAGCGGAGACGGTCCTTTCGGAAATGGCGTTCGAGAGATAGGATTGTCATACTCTGGCAAACCATCATTGCCGTCAGGATACGCCAGTCAAAAACGAGACCTCCGGAGCCATGCGCGTTCCGGAGGTCTTTTCCATGATTTTGATTGGGTGCGTCCTATTTCAGTTGGAGGTTAACGTCTGCCGCCACCGCCTGGGGCTGATAGGCCCAGGCTCATAGCTGAAAGACGCTAAAGCGCCTTACTCAAATGCGACGTATCGCCACTGAACACTGTAACTGCTTACTGGATACTGCACTTATAATGTCGGACCAAGACGCAAGAACGCCTCCAA
>JALSPL010000209.1 GCA_026985975.1 Anaerolineae bacterium
CCGTCCAGAAGGAGCCTGCGCCCACCTCGCCCGGCATCAGATCGGAGCCGTCGAAGCGGAAGCTGGTGGCTTCGTTGACCAGGGCCGCAATGCCCCGCTCCATATCCTTGCCGTACATGTCGGGCGTGGCCGTCTGATGGGCCGCCAATGCGCCGCCGTTGTTCAGCCACCCGCTGGCCGATTGCGGGGTCGTGAAGTACTCCATCAACGCACGCACCTCGGGCCGATCGTTGAACATGGCCATGATGTCCCCCGCCACCAGGAACGGTTTGCCGTATTGCGGATCCACCGGCGGGAAGTAGAAGAAGTCGTAATCCACCCCGGCCTTGGCGTCCTTGGGGAAGAAGCTGGTGATGAAATTGCCCTGCCGGTGCATCCAGCACTTGGGCGGATCCTCGAACATCGGCGCAGGCGCATCGCCAAAGAAGGTGGAGACGATGCCGTCCCTGCCGCCGTAGACGTAGTCGGGGTTGAACCAGATCTTGCTCCAGGTCTCGATGGCGTTTTTCACCTCGGGCGAGGAGAAGGGCAGCTCCCCGGCCACCCATTTGTCGTAATTCTCCAGAGAGGTGGTGCGCAGCATCAGGTCTTCGGTCCAGTCGGTGGCCACCCAGCCGGTGGCTGCGCCCGATTCGATGCCAATGCACCAGGCCGTGTCCCCGTCATCCGCAATCTGCTGCGTCAGCGCCATCAGTTCATCCCAGGTTTGGGGAATCTCATACCCCGCTGCATCCCAGTCGTCCTTGGGATACCAGACGAGGCTCTTGGCGTTGAAACGATGCCAGACGCCATCCATCATGGGCGAGCCATCAGGCCCGGTGGTCGTGGCCATGTCCAGCCAGCTCTGGTTGTATTGCTGCTTCAGCCAATCTTCGGAGATGAAGGTCGTGGGGTCCACGATATGCCCCTGGCGGGCGTAGTTCGCCAGCGCGCCCGGCTGCGGGAAGTCGGCGATGTCGGGCGCATTCCCAGCATCCACGGCAATGGCCAGACGCCCTTCGAATTCCTTGTCGCCGATGTATTTGACGGTGATGCCGGTGGCCTCCTCAAAGGCTTTCATCGATTCGGCAAAAAGCAGATCGTCCGGATTGGTGAAAGGCCCATCCACGGTCACAGTCGTGCCCGCATAGGCGCCTGTCAGCGCTTTCTCCAACTCGCCGCCGGGCATCACCGCAAAGGGAACTTCCTTGGCCGGTTGGGCCGGCGCTTCGGTGGCCGCGGGCGCTTCGGTGGCTGCAGGGGCGGCGGTAGGTTGTTCAGCGGGCGCTTCGGTGGCTTTTGAGCCGCCACAAGCCGCCAGCGTGAGCGCCATGGCCGCTACAAGCAGCATTACAAGAAACCATTTTGAAACTTTCATGTTTTGTCTCCTCCTGAGAGAAAATTGAAATGGGGTAATGTGAGGTGGGATAAAAGATTTGGAAGGGTTTAGAGACAGTTGACCTGGCGATTGTCTACTGTTCATTTTAGAATCCCCTACGAGCTGGCCTTGTCAAATCGATATAGGCGGCGCTGTGGTCGCTCGCTCTATCAGCCTGAGAGGCAGTTGGATTTCATTGGCTTCTCGCTTGAGCTTAGATGATTGCATGCACTGAAACAGCAATGCCGCCCCTTCGACGCCCGAAGTGAAGAGGGGTTGGTGGATTGTGGTGAGTTTGAGAAATTCGGCTATCTCGATATCGTCAAAGCCAATGACCGAAAGTTGATCCGGCACAACGATGCCCCGTTCGCTGGCGGCCTGTAAGGCGCCAATGGCTTGCGTATCAGAGGCGGCGAAAATAGCAGTCGGAGGCGCAGGTAAAGCCAGGAGTTCGTGCACCATTTTGCGGGCCTGAGGCACGCCATGCTGATCTTGGTGATAGTACTCGGGCAAAAAGGGAAGGCCCGCCTCAGCTAATGCGTCACGATACCCGCGATAGCGCAGGCTGGAGGCCCCCACATGTTCGAAAGGGCTTTCCAGAATATCACTGATGTAGGCGATACGTTCGTGCCCTAAGTCGATGAGATGCTTTGTCGCCATATAGCCCCCCAAAACATCATCGATCACCACACGGTTTAGCCGGGGATGGCTCGCATCCACCAGTACGACTGGCACGCTACCGCGCAGTAAACGCTCGGCCTCATCGTCATTGGGTGTAAGCGTGATGATTAAGAGGCCATCGAACATATCCCCTCTGGGCAGACTTTCGAAAAGTTGATCACGCCGCTCTTTGGTTTCCACATTGTAGAGCACCAGATCATATTTGTGCTCCGCCAGAATGGTTTCCACCCCGCGCAGACGCTCGACCGAAGACGGACGAATGAAGAAAGGAGCGACGACGCCGATGTTGGAAGTCTTGCCCAAAGAAAGCTGCCGCGCAATGCGATGAGGTTTATAATCCAATGCCTCAATAGCTTCTTCGACCTTTTTCCGCGTTGATTCCCGCACAGAAGGATGATTGTTCAAAACGCGCGACACTGTCCCCACCCCTACTCCGGCCGCTTTGGCGACATCGCGAATGGTAACTTCAGACATGGATTGGCATCCTGCTAACGATGGGGGATGGTCATGTAAGCAAAGCCGAAAAGACCACCCACATAAAAAAGGAACCGGTTCCATTTCATTATAGCGCCCCATGTTCACGTTGTCAACCTTTTTTGGAACCGGTTCAAAAAATCAGTGAGCCCTGCGCCATGCGTCCATGTCCGCGCGGGTGCGCGACGCCCGGGCCACGTCTCTGCCCACGGTGACACCCACCGCCACTGTGACCCTTCGGCTTTGCTAAGGGCCCGGCTGGTGGACGGACGCGGACTTCGCCACGCCGACGCCGCCGAAACTGCCAGGCGTGAAGCCCTGTCACTTCGCGGGCGATAATGTACCAGGCATTCGCGGCCAAAGTGCACCACCGGTTCGCGGCTAAAGTGTACCAGGCATTCGCGGCTAAACTGTACCACTGATTCGCGGGCAAAGTGCGCCACCCGACATCGCGAAGGGCTCGGTTCCGGGTTAAGCTTCTGACATTGATTTCATCTCAATCCCTGTCAGGAGTTTGCCATGACCAACAGGAGAAAAACCATGATTGCCGTCCGAGCTATGCTGTTGCAATTGCGCCAGGGCGTATCAGATCGCAGCATCAGCCGCAACCTGCACATGCATCGTCAGACCGTGAAAGCGTATCGGCAGTGGGCCGAAGCGCAGGGGCTGCTGGCGGGCGATCTGCCTGATGTGGAGACCTTACAACGCTTGCTGAAGGAGACGTTGAGTGCACCTCCGTCCCCGCAGAATCGTTCATCGGTGGCGCCCTACCGAGAGCAGGTGCTGGCCTTGCGTCGCCAGGGCGTGGAGGTGGCCGCCATCTGGCAGCGTCTGCAGGAGCGAGGCTATACGGGCAGCTATGATGCGGTGTGGCGCTTCGTATGAGGGCTGGGCCAACCGCCACGTCCGGGCCTTCCCGAGCCGCGGGCAGCCAGCCCGGCCGATGAACGCAGTGTTAGCATGCTGGGATG
>JALSPL010000210.1 GCA_026985975.1 Anaerolineae bacterium
TGTCATCGATCAATTCACTTTTAATATCGAAAAGATTGATCGAGCCATGAGGATCATGGCATACGGTGCATCTCAGTTGGAAGTCAGCGCCGGCGCGATGGGCAAAATCCCGGTTTCCATGCGTAGAGACAGGGGCTGAAAGAGACGATCCCGTGCCATTATGGCAGGTGTAGCAAAACTGGTTGGTGGCCGGAATCTGATAGGAGACGTCCAGTTGCTGGGCGCCGCCCCCCATGCCGCCGCCCATGATCAACAAGTTGCTCCTATCGGCTGTGTGGGCGCGATGGCATTGGGCGCAGGCGTCGGTGTAGGCGGTGTATCCTTTGTGCGGGCCGCCGCCCCCGCCGCCGCCGCCCTGCCTGGGGGGAGCGGCCCAGATATCCGGTGAAACCAGCAGCAAAGCTCCCAGAAAAGCAGCAAAAAAAAGCAAAGCCAATCCGCCCCCGGCGACTGGCCGCCGCGGATTCATTTTATCCGGGAACTTGCGGAAATGTATCATTATTTGTCGTGACAGAGCTCGCATGTACCGCGATTATCCACGCGCAGGAGGGCGCTGCGGGCATTGCCGCCGGGCGATGTGGCGCCATTGGGCCAGGGGACGCTGCCGGAATAATCCGACATAGTGGCGGATGTGCCATGAGCGACATGGCAGGTGAGACAGGAAAGCGGGTTGTGGCGATAGGCGGGGTTGCCGGTGGGCGGCGGGCCGCCGTGCATATCGTGACAACCGCAGCCGCTTCCTACTGAAATGTGTCGATATGCAAAAATCGGATCGCCCGAGTCGGTGTGGCCGCTGCCGGAAAGCGCCAGATAACGATCATGGCATTGAGCGCACCACGATGCGATATTGTTGAATAGCTGATCGTCGTAGTCCTGCCCGAAGTATTTGCCGGAAGCATCGTCGATGGTGTAGTTTTTCGGGTTTTCGTCAGCCAAGACTGTGACGCCACCGCCAGAGCCGATGGGGGTCACACGCAGGATGCGATAGGTGGCGCTATTCATGCCGCCAGCGCCGCCATGAGGATCATGACACGAAATACAGGTGAGAGCCATGCCCGCGCCCGGGCCAGAGCCGATGTCGCCGCTGCCCCAAACAATGCCGCTGCTGTTATCCCAGAGGTGGGAGGAGGTGACGGCGGCTGATCCGGCGCTGCCGGTCCAGCTTGTATCCATGCGGGCGTTGACAAATCCGCCTCCCTTGAGGCCGCGGTTGACAACGCCCTCGGCGGGCGACTCCGCCTCATCATCTCGTTGCAAATACACGCCATCCATCACGTCGGCGTCTGCGCCATTGCCGGCGGGGCCATGACAGGTCAGACACAAATCATAACTTGTCCCGGCCAGAAGCAGATCATCGCCCAGGGCGGTGTGGGCGCGATGACAGCCTGCGCAAGCGTCGGTGGTGGCGGAATAATTCCCGTGCGGGCCATTGTCGGCTTTTGCAGGGACGGCTACCATTTCAATGACAATCAGGAGGGCGATAACGTGCAGTAGCCTGATTTTCATAACATTTCTGGTCCTCGGGCTCCTCCCCCAACCCGCGACGGTTGGAAGAGGAGCCTTTTTGAGAGTGAGAGCACGCGAGATGACTCGCGTTTTCGCGAACTGCTATTTCTGATGACAGGCCTGGCAGACGCCGCGGTTGTCTTTGCGCAGCAAAGCGCTGTCGCCGGCAGGGCCAGCGCCAGCAGCATAACCGGTCATAGACGCCGAGGTGCCGTGAGGGAAGTGGCAGGTCTGACAGACGATGTAGCCGCTGGCCAGATCCACCGACACGGTGTCGCCATTGCCGTCGGTGAAGGTGGTGCTGCCGCCGTAAGTCACATCCACCGCATGGGTGAAGGTGCCGGTGGTGGTGTCAGCCGTCGCATGCTGGTAAGGATTGTGGCAGGCGCCGCAGACGTTGCTTTGCTGAGCCGACCAGCTCACGACGCCGTAGTTCTTGCTGGCGCCCTCATCGCTCTGGGCCACGCTGACGCTTACGCCGTTGATCTCTTCTTTGATGATGCGATAGTTGGGAGATCCGTGCGGGTCATGACAGGAGGCGCAGTCGAGGTTTTCGCTGATGGCTGCGAGCACGCCGCGCTCGTTGCCAGCGCCCCAGGCCATGTTATCAACGCCGGTGGGATCATGCGTCGATGAGACAGCCGCACCGCCGTAATTGACGAAACCGCCGCCCAACAGCGCTGCGCCATCCGCCGTGCTGGTGCCTTCATCGCCGCCGCGGCCAGAAACGAATACGCCGTCGTCGACGTTGGTGTTGGCGCCCGTTGCGGAGCCGCCGTGGCAGGAGACGCACAGATCATAGGTGCTGTCAGCCATCAACAGATTATCTGAAGATGCGGTGTGGGCCCGGTGGCATCCGGCGCAGGCGTCGGTGGTGGCTGTATAGTCACCGTGGGGACCGCCATTGGCCGAAGCGACGCCGCCAACAAACAGCATCATCGCCAGGACCAAAAGCGAAACTAAGAGTAACTTTTTCATGCTTTTTCTCTCCTTTCCTTAATCCTGAGCTTCGTCAGGAGCGTGAAAAACAGGTGCAACATAGATGAAAAGCTATGCTGTTGAACAAATCGATTTTTCCTACATAGGCGTCCTCCTTTTTATTGTGTGAGATGTTCACCGCGGGCGAGGTAAGGAGAGATCCCGGATGAACATCCCGCCGAATGGGTCAATAGGACCAGACCTGGATGCGGTTGTTTTCTCGATCGGTAACATAAAGACGGCCGCTGTCATCCAGTGCAATATCGTTGGGATAATTGAACTGGGCATCGCGCACGCCCATGGAACCGAATGCAAACAGGAAGGCCGGTTCGGGGCCGGAAAAATCGTAGACTTTGATATTCTGGCCCACCGCATCCACAACATGAAGGCGATCTCTGCCGTCGATGGCTTCGCCGCGCGGCAAGCTCAGCGCGCCGTCGCCGCTGCCAGAGCCGAAATGAAACAGGAAAGCGCCCTGATCATCCCAGACGGAAAGTCGCCCGTTGTTGCCATCAGTCACGATCACTCTGCCCTGGGCGTCGTCTACTGCGGAGTTGGGAAACAGGAATTGCCCATCACCTTGCCCCGAAGCGCCAAATTGCATGGCGGAGAGATCGAAATCCAGCCAATCCGGACTCATCACCACATCAGACGGGACCACACGAACAGAATGTGCATCTTCGGTTACGTCGGTCAATAACATCCGATCGTGGGAATCGAAACGAATGCCGAGGGGGGCCCAGAGGGCGTAGTCGGGACGAGGAAGCGTCAGATCGCCCCCCTCGGCGTCTTTACAATCAACTTCCTCCTCAAAAATATCATAGCTGAATGACCCCGGGGTCGGAGCGGTTTTCGTATGCTTGGCGACGTATTCACTGAGCGTGAGGGTGGGGCTGAGAATGGTGTCGAGATAATTTCCATCCCGGTCATAGACGAAGATGGCGTGTTGTAGCCGATCGGTCACATAGACGCGGCCACGCGAATCGGTGGCAATATAGACGGGGGAGCGCTCTCCCTGGGTGGTGCGCGGCGGTGAAAAGGAGTCCAGAAAGACGCCTTCTTTGTCGAATATTTTGATCAACCGCTCCCCGCGCATTTCGGTGACGTAAATGCGGTCTCCTTCGGGAGAAACGGCTACGCCGATAGGGCCGTCCACGTCGTAGATGGAAAGCAGATAATGGGGCGGATAGTTGACTTCCACCGGCACGGGCAGAAGCTCGGGCAGGGGTTCGGGTTGATTGAGATAGCGAGCAAAGAGAAAGAGGACAAAAAGCAGGAGCGCCGATAAACCGGCCAGCACCATCAGAAGCAAGCGTCGGCGGCGCTTTTCGGCGGAATTGAGGTCAGGGGGCGGTGTAGACTGTGTTGTGAGGCTCATTGTTCTGACTTCTCCTGTGATTTCAATACGTCCAGACTGGATTGAACCCGTCCCAGGGCCTGCCGGACGGCAAGATCGTGGGGATCGCGCATCATCGCCTGTTTCAGAACTTCCTGAGCGGCGTTAAAATCCCCAAGTTTTTCGTATGTCAGGCCCAAACCCAGCAGGGCGGGAACGTAGTCAGGCAGGTTTTGAACAGCGTCCATGAGCAAGGTTTTTGCTGCGCTATAATCTTTTTTTCCAAAGGCCTGCATGCCCTGGGCGTACTTGACCAATCCGGGCTTATTCTGGGCGGCGTAACAATCGGCCATCGCCTGATAAGCCTCTGTAAAGTCAGGGACCAAACGGACGGCTTTCTGATAATTTTCCAGCGCTTCATCGCACTGTCCTAGCGCCTGATGCGCCAGGCCCAACTGATAAAGGGCGTCGGCGTCGGTGGGCGTGATCTGCAACGCAGCCTGCAATGGCGGAATGGCTTGGGCGTGTTGGCCAAGTTTGACGTAACTTTCTCCCACGAAGTAATAAGCCAATTCCAGCAGCATGTCGGATCTGGCTACGGCGCTGTTTTTGCGCAAGTCGATGAAGCGCTCCAGCAGCGGAATGGCGTCAGCCGGTTGCGAGAGCCGGATATTCGACAATCCGGCGATGAGCAACGCGTTCTCACTGTCGGGCGCAACGCTGAGCACTTGCTTGGCGTGATCGAGCGCCTCGGGATACATCCGGTTTTCGTAGTAGATGCGAGACAGGGCAAGACGAAGTTCGGGGTCTTGCGGGTTTTCCCGCACGGCCTGCTCAGCCTCCTGAATGGCGCTTTCGACGGGCGATTGCTCGCCACGGGGCCAAAACCGATCCCAGTAATAATAGGCGCTGAAAGCTGCGATAACGATAAGCAGCAAGACGCCCACGATGATGATCGCCCGACGGATATTTCGGGTGCTCAGGGTTTCTTTTTTCGAGAGTGGATGATTGGTAGAGGCCATTGGAGGAACTCCCGTTTGGGTTAGGGGTTGGTGATGACGCCGCCGGGATGACAGCGGCTGCAAAGGATGTTTTGATGACAGGTGTAGCAAACCTGGCCGCCCTGTTTTTTGTATTCTGCGGCGTGGGAATAGAGCATGTCGGGAGGATGTGAGAGATTGTGGCAGGCGCCGTTGTTGCAAAACCGCTGACCATGGCAGCCGTAGCATCCTTCGGCCTGGGCGTCTTTGACAGAACGATGTTCGATGGTCCAACTGAAGTCGCTGTGAGATTCCGGCACCCGCCCGACGATGACCGGCGCTTCGATCAGCATGTCGTCGCCTCTGCCAACGATGGGCACGGTGTGGCACAGGTTGCATTTGACGCTGATGGTTTCCACTTCATTGCCGCGCGCATCCAACGAGACGTGCTTATCATCATGACACCGAAAACAGCCGGGAAAGGGATTATGGCGGGCGTTGTTGGGATTGGTCTTCCAGTCCAGATCCATCGACGGAAAATGCGTTATCGAATACAGGCGCCGGATCTCCTGCATACTGGATTCAACCCGGGCGTCATAGTCATTGACAGCGTTGGAGACGCCGAGATAGTCTGACAGTTCTGCGGCCGCCGGACGCTGACCCCGCAGATAATAGTCTGTCAGGGAGTCGATAGCGGCATTGGCTTCTTCGTCCGTAGCAAAATCCTGACTCAGCAACGCCACGGCTTTGAGTCGAATAAAGGGGAGGCTGCGATCGATGCGGCCGGCATCGATGCTCTTATCCACCAGCCTCTCAGGAGAGGGAATAAGGTGGGCGGTGCGGTTGTGGCAGTCGATGCAGTCCATTCTCCGCATCTTGCCCTCTTTCCGGGCCTCTTCGACAAAAGAGCTCCATGACATGTTAAGCATATCGCGGGCGTAGAACTCCTTCATCGAGCCATCTTCCTGCTCCAGGCCCACCCACAGAATCACCTGGCGCTGTTCGTCGGCGGGGATGTAGTAGACAGGGTTGGAGATGTGCCAGTGGATGCCCTGATTGACGCCGTCTCCCCCTTCCCAGCCTCCCATCTTCAGGATGAAGGTGGATTGCAGCGGCGTGTTGACTTCGTCATTATCGTAATGCCTGACGATTTTGATGATGTTGTCTTTGAACATGGCGGGGGAGTGGCATTCTTCGCAGGTTTCTCGAGCGGGCCGCAGATCATGCACCGGGCTGGTAATGGGGCGGCTGTATGAATCGGTGAGGACGGCGTACACTTGTCTCAGACCATCGATTTTGGATTTGATAAAGAAGGAAGCGCCGGGACCGATATGGCACTGGGCGCACTCGACATTGGCGTGAGGCGATTCTTCAAAGCGCACGAATTGGGGCTGCATGACATGACAGGTCTGACCGCAAAACTCGGCGCTTTCGGTGAATTGGTAGGTCTTGACGCCGCTGACGACGATGATGACGCCTAAAAGCAGTAAGCCCATCAGGCTGAGGGCAAGCATACGACGGTGTGATGGCCGGTTCAGATCGATCTGCACCATGGGCAGACGTCGGCGGCGCGATGGCTCCGCCGCCCGGGATTTGGATTCATCGTCCTTTCTGCGTTTGCGACGGAATGAGAATCGGCTCATGGCGGGTTATTGTGAAACAGTCAGCGACGGCGTGGACGCGGTTTCTGCATCGCCGCCGGAAGGAGACGCGAGGGGGGTGACGCCGGCAACCTTGTCCGCCTGCACGCGCTGCAGGAATTCATGGGCGGCGATGATGCGGCGGTATTCCAGCGGGTGTTCGTGGATCATCTCTTCCTCGCTCATGAAACCGGTAAAGATACTGGTGTTGCGGGTCTTGATCTGGGTGTGATACATGTGCCAGATGAGGATGGAGAGAACAGCGAGGATGGCTTCCCAGCGATGCAGGGTGCGGGCGATGGGAATGGCGTCACCGGGTAAAATTTTGGTAACGAAAAGGGGAAACCACATGATGACGCCGGTGGCGATCATCACGATCTGCCCCCATATCAGCGCCCAGTATTCGATCTTTTCGTCAAAACTGAAGCGGTCAAAGGCGGGAGGATGGGGACGTCGATCCAGGTTGTAGAGGATCATGTGCACGAAATCATGAAAATCCTTGACCCGCGGCCACATGCCGCCCCGCTCGCGCCTGACAAACCAGGTCTCCAGAATCTGCCAGGCGTGATAGATGGTGACCGCAATCAGGGCGATGGCGGCGAGGCGATGGACCGTGCGCAGGTCATCCACGCCGCCAAGAAAGTTGATGACGGCGGCGACAGGCGCGTGGGCGCTGTATGTCTGCAACAGACCAGTGAAGGCCAGGAGGGTGAATGAGGTCAGAAGTGTGAGATGCTGATAGCTTTGCGAGAGATCGAAGCGGCGGATGAGCCGTCGGCCATTCAGCATGGTGATGATGCGGAGCGCCAATTTGCGGGCTTCGCGGATGCGTTTGTTCAGCAGTTCTTGCTTGATGCGTTGCAGATCAGCCTCGTCTTCCTGGTGGACGGGCGTCAACCGGGAGCGATTAATCTTCTTGATAGAAGTCTTGATCATCACCCAACTCCTCTTTGAGCTCTTCTTCGGCAATGGCGACAGCGCGACGTTTTTTCCTGCGTTTATCGCTCCAGCGTTTGCGCGTATCCAGGCCAATATAAACCAGAAAACCGCCGACTACGCCGGGGATCAGCAGAAACTGGTAGATGGCATTGATGAAATAGAGGAGAGGCGTCTCCTCTCTGGTGGGGATGTAGTGGCTCAGCCAGGCGGCAGGAAAGCGGATGTTGGCGTCTTCATGGCATTGTTGGCAGGTGCTTTGCAGGTTGGAGGGATAGATGCTGGAACGGGGATCGTCGGGGGGGAGGATGTTGTGGATGCCGTGACAGTCGAAGCAAGTGGCCTCGCTGGCCTGCCGCTGCGATCCAGACAGTCGGTAGAGATTGACGGAGCGGCCATGAAAATCGCTGAGATAGGTCTGGAAAACGTCAGTGGAAATGCCATATTTGCTCATTAGTTTCTTGTCGGCGTGGCAGCCGCCGCAAATGGCGATGCTGTCATCGCGGAAAGAGGGGTTGCGCGGGCCTCGCACCTGGTGAGCGCCGTGGCAATCCACGCAGGTGGGGGCATCCGAGTCGGAGCCTTCTTCCAATGCTGAGCCGTGGACGCTGAAACGGTAGGTGGTGTAAACCGAACGGTGGCATTCTCCGCAACTGCGAGAGATCTTGGCCCGAGGTTGATCTGGCGGCGTGGTGTCGTGGCTGCCATGACAATCCACGCACACAGGGGCGTAGATGTTGCCAGCTTTCATCACCTTTACATGGGCGCTATCGGTGGCGGCTTTGAATTCTTCTTTGTGACAACTGCGGCAGGCGTCGTTGATGGCGAGGGTCATGTCACGGGCGTCTTCATAGGGCAGGTTGGTGATCAGCGCCTCGCCAGGCTTTTCCGGCTTGCCTCCTTCTTCGGGATGGCACACCACGCAATCGATCTGTTTGCCTCCGGCCTCGTGGGGATAGCTGGTTGTCTGAGGATGACAGGCGATGCACTCCAGGCCCGCCTCGCCATGCACCGAATTGTCGAAGCGCCCGCTATCCACATACAGGTCGATGATATCCCCGTTCCTGAAACGCCCGCGAAAGTTGTGATCGGTATGGCACATTCGACAGTTGGCGTCGGCGCTGACTTCTCCCAGCGGGGTGGGCGTGGGAATAGGCAATGGGGTGGGATCAGCCTCAGCCTGCACAGTGCTTGCAGCCATCAGCATTAGCAGGGCAATCAGGATGCAAGACAGGACCGCGAGCGCCTGTCGCGGGCCCGGACGCCATGCCCTCCCCCTGGCGTCATCCTGTGACGAGCGTTCTCCTTTCGCTATCATAGCGCCTCCTGGACGACATGATGAATCATATCACGGTAAGCGTCCACCAGGGCGTGACTTGCCATGGGACAAAGATAAAAGTCGCCACGTCCTAATGTGCGCACCGCATCGATCAATTCAGCGGAATCCCGCCATTCGCAGATGCACCCTCTGAGTCCCCAAGAGGCCAGATTGATAAAATAAGTGCGGACATGTTCCGGTGAGCACTCCAGGGCCAGGGTGGTCAGGGTTGAATGAATCTCTCGCAGACGAAAAAGCATATCCATTTGAGGCTTTCCGCAACTGGCGGTATGAAAAACCAGAACGTCGGGTTTGAATTTCTCCGTCAGTCGAAGGACGTCGGCATTCGCGCCCACAGCGCCCACCACATGTATCGCATCGCACGCCGAAAGTTGTTCTTCGATCTCGGCGCGAGCGGCAGGAGAACTGCTGGCAATCAATACCGTAATATCAGACATCTTATGACAAGTTACACAATACTCGTAGACGCGGCTTTTCGGGCTCAAACTTAAATTAAAGACCACATCTGGGTTGAAGCTGCCGTGCGTGAAAATCACGACACAGCCTGTGTGAATATCGTAACACTTTCACACAGGCAACTGAATAAGGTGTTCACCTTACACTAATGGAATTAATCCCCTATTCATCTAACCACTGTAATTCCCCGGTTTTTTTCTCCATTTTCGGCCCGTTTCAACAGTGTTCAGTAGCGGCGATACATTGCATTTGAGTAAGGCGCTTTAGCGTCTTTCAGCTATGAGCCTGGGCCTATCAGCCCCAGGCGGAGGCGGCAGACGTTAACCTCCAACTGAAATAGGACGCACCCAAATCAATATGCCCGTCTCATTTTGAATGCGCCCTTTTGAATGGCCTCCCCTTTTTCAACCGGCGTCAAGCGCAGGTCACACGCCGACCATCAATCGCTATAAGGATCGATCAGACGTCGCCGCACCGCGTAATGAACTATTTCCGCGACATTGTGTATGTCAAGTTTGTTCATCATGCGCGTACGGTGAACATCCACTGTTTTGGGACTGATGAAAAGGATGTCGGCAATCTCACTATTTGTATAGCCCTGGGCCACCAAAACAAGCACTTCCCGCTCGCGAGGCGTCAGCAGACGATCAGGATCTGAAGCCTCCTCGCCAGCCATCAGAGCATCCAGCACCAGTTTGGCAATTGGCGGATATAGATAGGAATTTCCTTCATAAACTGCATGAATGCCTTTGACGAAATCGGTATCGGCTGCCTGTTTGAGGACATAACCCCGGGCGCCGGCCTCCAACAATGGCAACACATACTCTTTGTGGCCATATTGCGTCAGCATGAGAATCCTCGCATCGGGATATTCTTCCATAATGTAACGGGTTGCAATCAACCCATTCATGCCGGGCATCTGCACATCCATGACAATGACATCAGGAGCCAATTCCCTCACCATGCGTATGGCTTCCTCGCCATCAGACGCTTCTCCCACTACTTCGATATCATCATATGTTGCCAACAATGACCGGAGCCCCGCCCGCAGGATAGCATGGTCATCCACAAGCAGCACACTAATTTTTTTCGCCATTTTGCCTCACAGAATTCAAACTGTAGGGAATCTCAACCACCAACCGCGCGCCCTCGCCCGGAGCCGACTGGACATACAACGCGCCATTCAACAGCGAAACGCGCTCCCTCATCCCCAACAATCCGTAATGCTCGGTAGCCTCAGCAAAGGCCGTTTGCACATCAAACCCACGCCCATCATCCTGGATCACAATCCGCAATTGTTCTTCCTGCCAGTGGATTTGAATCAACGCCTTGCTGGCCTGAGCATGTTGAAGGATGTTATTGATAGCCTCTTGAATGACACGATAGATGCTGGCCTGGGCATAGGAGGATAATTCGCGCGGCGTCCCCGTCACCTTTATCCGCACCGAAACGCCATGAGGCGCCAATCGCGCGTCGGCATACCATTCCACTGCGGGCACCAACCCATACGCATCCAGCAACCCCGGGCGCAGATCCATCACGATGCGATTGACGCCCTCTAGCGTGTCGACGGCGTGGGTGCGCAGCAACTGCAACTGCGCCAGTATATCCTCATCATCCACCAATCGGGTAAGCGCTCCCAGGCGCACAATGAGATTCGCCAAACCCTGGCTTGTCTCGTCGTGCAATTCACGCGAAACGCGCCGCCTCTCCTCTTCCTGCGACGAAATAAGCTGAGCAAGAAGATGCTCTCGCGCCCGGCATACATCATCCAGCGCCCGAGAGGTCTCCTGCACACGCGATTCAAGATCCTTGCTGAGAGAACGCTCGCGTTCCAACAAATCTTTGATGCGCGAGCGCATCATTTCGAAACCGATGCCCAATTCATAGACCTCGGCGACCCCTGACGGTTCAAGCGGTTCATCCAACTCGCCTGCAGCAATTCGTTGCGTCGAACGAACCAAAGATTGCAGCGGACGAAATATCTCGACAATATGAAATTGGACCAAAAGCAGAACTAACCCAATGATAATGACGCCAAATACTGCCCCCCAGCGTATGGTTTGCCAAAGCGTGGCGTCGACAATATCGGCGTCCTTGACTAAGACGATGGCGTAAGCATTTGCGTGCGTTGTCGCCAGCGGCGCCGCCAGCAAGCGATAGCTCGAATCATCAGAACGTATTGTGAACGGGCGTAAGCCGTCGTCGGTCTCACCCGCAATAGCCCGTTTGAGCGAAGCGGAAAGGATATTGGGCGTCTCACCGGAATGAGATGCGGCCTGGACATCACCATCCGTCAGGATCACCATTGCATTCAGACCACTGGCCAATTGCTCAAGAAAAGCTGCATCCACATCTCGTACAATGAGAAAAACCGCATCGATTCCGCCATCCGGCTTGATATGCGGCGCCACGGACATCAACCATATTTTCCCATCGAGCGTCACCAGCTCGGCTACAGACTGACCGTTAAACCCCATCTTCACCAAATCCAGCCCCCAGACCGTTTGATCGTCCAGGGGAGGCGCTGCAGACGAAGTAAAGGTTTTTGATGATTCTGTGAGCAAATAAACGCCATCGGCATCATGCGTGCTCTGATAAAGCGTCATCAGGCGACGCAGTTGGACATCGTCATGTGAGGACAACATATCCTCGAAGGCGTCGAACTCGGCCAGCAATTTCGCTTCGTCGCGCAGATAATATCCCTCTTCCACAAACCAACTGCGGAACGCCAACGTCTGATGATAAAGTTCGCCATCCAGGTAATGCTGCACTCGCTGCATGGACATGATGCTGAGCGGAACAAGAAAAAGTATCAGCAACAGAACCAACAGCAGCAAAATAAGCAACTGTTTGATGGGCGTGCTCAGGCGCCGCCAGAAAGAAATCGACACGCTAAAATTATCTCCGTAACAAAATGCCTTCGCCATATTAGCGAGCATTTGTACAAGAAGAAGATGGTATACTCTGATCTTCGGTTAAAGATAAGGGAATTCATCTTACAGAATAAGTTAATTATACCATTCACCACTTCAATCGACCAGTTGCCAGGTGAAGTCAACGCAAGCAAAGGACAGTCTAGCAGATTATCATATAATGAATATATTACTTTCTAATGCACTTATCATTAAAGTATCATAGAATTTTTGCCGAATTAGAAGTAATTTAGTGTATCATATAGACCAGCCATCGCAATCCACACACTCATGTAACCTTATTCGACTGGAGGCGGTATGAACATCCGAGACCGGGAGATTTATCAGATCCACGCAGAAATATGTCAGGCGCTGACCCATGCAACGCGTCTCGAGATCATCGATCATCTGCGGGCGCATGAAAAAACAGTCGGCGCACTGGCGCTTGAAATGGCAATGCCATCATCCACTATTTCACGTCACCTTCGTCTGATGCGGGAAAAAGGCGTGGTGCAGGCCAGGCGCGACGGGCCTAACGTGTATTATCAGTTGAATAATGAAAAGATTGTCCAAGCCTATGATCTCATCCATCAGTTTGTCTTAGAACAGTATAGCACTCAATCGAACCAGTTCTCGACAAGTTAGAAAAATGAACGAGCCCCAGTCGCACACTCAAAGAGGTGACTTATGTCGAAAAGATATAAAAAGAAACGCACTGCCAACCAGGGCAGACGCATCGCCGTTCTGGCCATCATCGGCGGCCTGGTGTTGCTATTGATTGCTGGCGGCATCGCAATGTATAGCGGCAATCGCCCGCCCGCGCCATCCACCCCTATCGTCAGCCAGAGCTTCGATGCGCCCAATGAGCAGGACATTCCCTATCCTGACGTCCTGCGCATTAGTCTCACAGAAGCCAAGGAAAAGTATGATGCCGGCACAGCCATTTTTGTAGATGTGCGCAGTCTGGAAGAATATCAGGCCCGCCACATTCCCAATGCCATTTCACTGCCGGCCGAAGAGCTGGCCGCCCGCCATAGTGAATTGCCCCGGGAAGCAGAGATCATCACCTATTGCACCTGACCGAATGAAGAATCAAGCGCCCGTGCGGCGCAAATCCTGTTGGATCTCGGTTATATAAATGTCAAAGCCCTGCTAGGCGGCCTTATCGCCTGGTCAGATGCAGGCTTTCCTTACATCAACAGTTGAAGCGGCCGACGGAGAATTCACGTCTGACTCGCGCAGCGCAAGACGTGAAGCGAGAGGTCTTTTCGCTTCACGTCTTCACGTTTCACAGGCTCGGCTGTCCGCAGCGATAGGCTCGGCCCTTTCCGCCCTCGCTGACAGACCACCCC
>JALSPL010000211.1 GCA_026985975.1 Anaerolineae bacterium
CGATACATGGTCCTGAGATCATTGCAGAGGCGGCCAACATGTTGCGAGAGCGGGATGATATCCATTTTTTGATCGTGGGAGATGGCGTTCGGCGGGAAACCATCGTCCAGCGGCTGGCCCATCTCAAACTAACCAACGTGACGCTGTTGCCACGACAACCACAAGAACGAATCCCCCATCTTTGGAATACTGCGGACGTTGGTTTGGCAACACTGAGCAAGACGGCGGTCAAAGGCGTCATTTCTTACAAAATGCTGGAGGCCTGGGCCTATCGCCGCCCGGTGATCGTCACCGATAGGGATGAAGGCGGACAACTGGCGACATCGTGCGAGGCGGGCCTGGCCACGCCCGCGGGCGACGCCCGCGCCCTGGCGGACGCGGTCCTGCAACTGGAAGCGGATCGGGAACTGGCCCGGCGCATGGGCGAAAACGGGCGTCGCTGCATCGAAGAACGACTCAATCGCGAAGCGCTGGCGCGAAAAATGGAGCAGACGCTGGAAACAATCCTGAAGCAATCTGCGACGTAAACGTGTCGCGTGCAAAAACGCCTGGGGAAAGGGAAGAAGAGCGTAAAGACTCAGCTCATTTTGGACGCGCTCAATGAAATCCGACAGGAGGACGTGATACGAAATATCCCTTCATGGACGTCTTAATTACTGGACTCTGGCGTTTTTTATTTTGACGCGAATTGACACGAATTATACGAGAAAAGAAGAGAAAAATTCGATAAATTTGCTTAATTCGTGTCAAAAAATGACTTGAAAAGCAACCAAAATGATTTTCGCCAGACTCCAGTAATTAGTAAGGCAATGTTCGCACACATCGTTGTCGGAAACAAACATACTGAATTATGCTGCTGATTACCCCAACCTGGCCGAGCCAGAACCAAAGAGGAACACAGCGTTTCACAGAGATTGCCAGAGAGCCACAGAGAAATCTCTGAAAAATCCTCTGTGAAGCTCTTGATTGTTCTCTGCGGCTCTCTCTGTGTAACTTTTTGCTCCGCTTACAAGAATTTCACTGTCAAAATACGCCCAAGCACTCTCCTCTCGATTTTTGATGGTGCCTCACATGGAAGTAACGTATCGCGAAATGACTTCTTTCGAAAAGAAACGGCGAGGGGGGCTTTCGCTTCAGTTTGCCGAAAGAAAACTGTTGCTGGTGGTGATTGATCTGCTCATTTTGAACGGTGCGCTGTTCTGGATGCTTTCGCTCTGGCCCAAACCGGTGTTCGCTCGTCTTGTGGAGCGGTTTCCCTGGTATGCGCTATTGCTGTCAGTCATCTGGTTGGTGGTCAGCGCCTTTTTCAATGTGTATGATCTGGCCAAGGCCGCCAGCGCCCCTCACGCTATCTGGGGCGTAGGCGCATCGGCCTTCATCACGCAGACCATTTACATCCTCATTCCCTATCTGACGCCGGTATTGCCCGATCGCCGCACGCAGATCATCATCTTTTTCATGGCGGGGATATCGGGACTGGCCGCCTGGCGATTCTTCTACGCCGCGGTTTTTACGCACCCGTCCTTTCATCATCGGGCGCTGGTCATCGGCGCCGGGTGGTCGGGAAAAACGCTGGTGGAGGCCATCCAGGAAACCGCTTCGGAAACGGGCAATCCGTATCTGGGCACGGGATATGAGCTGCTGGGCTTTGTGGATGATGATCCCGCCAAGCAGGAGACGGACATCGATGGCGTGCCGGTATTGGGCGCGGGCAAGGATCTGATCAGGCTGGTGCAAGAGCTGAATCCCGACGAGATCATCATTGCCATCACGCACTCCCAACGCATCAATCCAGACCTGTTTCATGCGATCCTCGCCTGTTACGAGACGGGCATCCCCATCACGACCATGGCGACCCTGTATGAGCGGATGACGGGGCGAGTGCCCATTCAGCACGCCGGGCAAGATCTCACGGTGCTGCTTCCTATCTCGCGTCCCTCCGGTTTTCGGTTCTATCTGGCGGTGCGTCGACTTCTGGACATCCTCATTGCGCTGCCGGGTCTATTCATCGTGGGTTTATTGACGCCAGTTGTCTGGCTGGGCAATCAATTGACCGATCCGGGAGATATGTTTTATCGTCAGCAGCGCACGGGCAAGGGCGGTAAGGTCTTTGAAATCGTCAAGTTTCGCTCTATGGTGATGGATGCGGAAAAGGAGACGGGTGCGGTGTGGGCGCAGGAGGAGGATCCACGCGTCACCCCCATGGGCAAATTTTTACGTCGCACCCGCCTGGATGAAACGCCCCAGTTCTGGAATGTCTTGAAAGGAGAGATGACGCTCATCGGCCCCCGGCCCGAACGGCCCGAGATTATCGCCCGACTATCCGAAGAAATTCCGTTCTACGACTTGCGTCATGCGGTCAAACCGGGCATCACCGGCTGGGCGCAGGTGCGTTATCGCTATGGGGCTTCGAAAAGGGACTCTTTTGTCAAGCTGCAATACGATCTCTATTACATCAAACATCTGGGGCCGTTCATCGATTTCTCTGTTTTGATTAAGACGATTCAGGTTATTTTGGGCATGAAGGGGAGATAGAGGTATAATCCGAAGGTAGCGAATTCATCTTTCTTGATATCGATGGGCCCTCGGTGGCGGTGTGGTTTTCCGCACGCCTGGTGAACCGGGTCTTACTCTCTCGCTCGAAATAGGCTCCGACTGTTGCAGCTTACAGCTCCGGTCGGAATCGCGTACGCCCGGTCAGATTCCGAGTTGGGTTGTTTCTCATCTCGGAATGGCGGAGCGTGGACTGTTTTCGCAACCTGGTTTTGGAAAAGCGACGAGAGTTTTTACGATACGCCATCTCTCCACTTCTCGGTAAAACTCATGTCCCGATCTTCTCTCAATATCGCGGTCGTCGGGTTGGGGCACTGGGGCCCGAACCTGGCCCGCAACTTCAACGCCCTGCCAGACGCCAACCTGCACACCCTGTGTGATATGGACGCCGCCCGCCTGCAGCGGGTGGGCGCCAACTATCCCGCCGCCCGCAAAACGAACGATTTCGCCAGCATCCTCGATGACCCGGCCGTGGACGCGATCGTGCTGGCCACGCCCGTGCACACCCATTTCGAGCTGGCCAGCGCCGCCCTGCGGGCGGACAAGCACACATTCGTGGAAAAACCTCTGGCCCGCTCCAGCGACGAGGCCCGTCAACTGGTGGATCTGGCCGACGCTCGCGGGCTCACCCTCATGGTCGGGCACGTGTTCCTCTACAACGCGGCCGTGCGCCAGGTGAAGGCCTACATCGACTCGGGCGAACTGGGCGAGATCTACTACATCTACGCCCAGCGCCTGAATCTGGGCATTGTGCGTCAGGACGTGAACGCGCTGTGGAACTTCGCCCCCCACGACATCTCCATCCTCAACTACTGGCTGGATGGGTCGCCCACCCGCGTGGACGCGCACGGCTACGCCTATCTGCAGCCGGGCGTGGAGGATGTCGTCTTCATGAATCTGAAATACGCTGGCGGACAGGCCGCG
>JALSPL010000212.1 GCA_026985975.1 Anaerolineae bacterium
TGTTACAGGATTATATTTGTTGGATTCGCTCCTCACGCGAAATTGGGTGGCTTTCAAAGACGTCCTGTCTCACCTGATTCTGCCATCGCTTGCTTTGGCCACGATTCCTCTCGCTATTATCGCCCGCATGATGCGCTCATCGATGCTCGAAGTTCTGGGATTGGACTATGTACGCACAGCTCGCGCAAAAGGTCTGAAGGAACGCGTTGTCGTTACTCGCCACGTGATGCGCAATGCTCTGTTGCCGGTTATTACTATCATCGGCATTCAGTTGGGCAGCTTGATGGGCGGCGCCATCCTGACCGAAACCGTTTTCTCATGGCCCGGCATTGGCAAATGGGTGTTCGACGCCATCAGCGGCCGCGATTATCCCATCGTGCAGACAGTAACGCTACTCATCGCTATTATCTTTGTAGGCGTCAACCTGGCAGTTGATATCAGCTACGCCTTCCTCAATCCCAGAATTCGGTACGACTGATGACAGTATCCATTGCTGACAACGAACTTGAAACTCAAGAAATTTTTTCGCGCGCATCAGAAAGTCAATTCAAGCGCGCTATGCGCCGGATGATCAAGACGCGTAGCGCCCAGGTGGGGCTGGTTTTGGTCTTGGCATTTCTATTGATCGGCATCTTCGCTCCCATCGTCTCTCCCTATAACGCCCGCACCGATTTGAATTTGAAAGAACGCCTGCAACCGCCGAGTGCAGAACATCTCTTTGGCACGGATGATCTGGGGCGCGATGTGATGACCCGGGTGATCCATGGCGCGCGGGTGTCGTTGCAGGTTGGCGTCATGGTGGTGGCCATTTCTTTGCTGATTGGCACCATGTTAGGGTTGGTTGCCGGTCTGTTCGGCGGATTCACCGATAGTCTGATCATGCGGACCATGGACGTCATGCTCTCATTTCCTTATGTGCTATTGGCCATTGCACTGGTCGCCGCCCTGGGGCCCGGATTGCGCAACGCCATGATCGCCATTGGCATTGTTTACATCCCTCCCTACGCGCGCCTCGCCCGTTCCATGGCCCTGACCGCGCGCGAGGAGGATTACGTGCTGGCGGCGCGGGCGTTGGGCGCCGGGCAGCGCCGTATTCTCTTCACACATATTCTTCCCAATGGTCTTTCTCCCATTATCGTTATGGCGACCTTGAGCATGGGCACGGCTATTTTGGACGCGGCGGCCCTGGGCTTTTTGGGATTGGGACAACAGCCGCCTTATCCTGAATGGGGCAAGATGTTGGTGGACAGCATGCAGTTTATTCTCTCCGGCTCCTGGTGGGTCATGCTCTTCCCCGGTTTAGCCATCATGCTTACGGTGCTGGGCTTTAACCTGCTGGGCGATGGTTTGCGCGACGCCCTGGATCCCCGATTGAGAATCGGCTAGGGGCAGTTGCTAAATATAGCCGCCTCATCTATGATAATCCTGTTACTCGAAATTTCATCTCACATCACTCAAAGGAGTTGCAGGAATGACTGAACGCACCATAACATTGTTGGATCAAGCTACTTTCACCGTTTTGGGCGAGCCCGTGCAGGCGGGAGAAAAAGCTCCCGCCGCAGCCGGCCGCACCGGCGGTTTCAGCACCGATACATTCGACGTCATCGACGACACCCAGGGCAAAATTCGGGTGCTGGTTTTCGTGCCCAGCCTGAACACGGGCATTTGCTCATCGCAGGCCCGCAAGTTCAACGAGGTTTTCGAGGGCAACGATCAGGTCGTGGCCGTTACAATCAGCGCAGATCTGCCCTTCGTGCAAGAACAGTGGTGCGGTGCCGAGGGCCTGGACGATGCGGTCATGGTGTCGGATCATTACGACATGGCCATCTCCGACGCCTACGGCACGCATATCAAGGAGCTGCGCCTGAGCCAGCGCGGCGTCGTGGTGGTGGACGCCGAAGGCGTCGTGCGCTACACGGAGTACTGTCCTGAGATCGCCATGCACCCCGATTATGATGCGGCGGTGGCGGCGGTGAACGCACTGCTGTAAGAGGCTGTCGAAAAAATCCCGGTCTGTTATCGGGCCGGGATTTTGTCCTGTTTTCTCCCGGATTTCGTCCATTTTTTTATCGTCCATTTTTATCCCCGTCATTTTTCGGAAAGGAGTTGAGCATTGGAGGATAAAACAGAAGACCTTTCCCCCATTCTTACGCCCGATGAAAAAGCCCGGCATCGGGGCCGGTTGGGGCTCGCCATCCCCTGGGAGCACATGCCCTGGTGGGTCATCATCATCGCCATTATCGCCATCCTGGTATTTTTCTCCATCTTCCGCAATGAATACTACCAGAACGCTTTTTATTTCATCTTTGATTTTCCATGGAATCAGGATGTCGTTCAGAACATCTCGGGCAAAAAGATCGACAAAGATGGCAATTGGACTTATACGCTGAGCACGCCGCTGGACCCCGGGGAATACACCTATCGCATCGAGTATTATGGCGAGAACAAGGTGTTGCTGGGCGAAGGTGACGTTTACAAATTTATCATCCCCAAAGGTGCGCCCGAGGAGAAACAGCCTCCGCTGGAACCCTCGCCCGAGGAATACGTCACGTTGAGCACCTCGACGCCGACGTTGACGGGCAAAGCGCCGCCCGGCGCAAAGAACGTCATCATTATCGATGATTTTCATGGCAAGCCGCTGCGCATCATCGAACGCATCTGGAACGCCCGCGGCGTGATGATGACCATCAAGGTCACCATTATCTCGTTCCTGGTGGCGCTGGTGCTGGGGCTGGTCTTTGGCGTCATGCGCGTCGCCGACGGCTCGCCCGATCTGCGCGTCAAGGCCTGGCGGCGGCTGGCCTACGGATTGGCGCTCTTTATTCTGCTCATGGTGGTCATGCCCGAATGGCGTACGATCACCGGGGCGATCAGCGTCTTTTTGGTGGTCGAGGCCACTTTCTTCCTGCTGCCGGCCATGCCCTACACCTTCTCCACGCTCTATGTCGAGATCGTGCGCGGCGTGCCCATGCTGGTCATCATCCTCTACATGGGCTTTGCCGTCACGCCCGCCATCCGCAACGGCACCGGCGGCAATGTCGATCTGCGGGGACTGCCCGCGGCCATCATCGGCCTCTCATTTGGCTACGGCGCTTACATGGCCGAGGTCTTTCGGGCCGGCATTCAATCCATCCCCAGGGGGCAGATGGAGGCGGCCCGCTCCATCGGCATGAC
>JALSPL010000213.1 GCA_026985975.1 Anaerolineae bacterium
GACCCCGCACATAAATCTGCCAATGCTCGCCCGGGGCGGCGTGACCGAAGATGACGCTCTCGGCTGATTCGGCCACAGGAATGGCGAAGTTGACGGTGCGGTGATTGCGCCCTGTCATCACCAGGCCGCCGCGGCGCAGCAGGGTGTCCTGGATGCGAACATAATACTGGCCTGGCCCCAGATGATCGAATAGGTAGCTTTCGTCGGGCTGCACCTCTGCGCTGCGTTTGCCTTCGGGACCCTTGAGCATGACGGTGCGGCCGGCGCCGTGGATGACCCGGCCCGAGATGGTGCTGTAGGCGGGGCGGGGCGTCTCGGGCGCTTCCAGGGAGAGTTCGACTTCTTCGCCGTTCGCCAGCGACAACTCCCGGCGGATGTCCAGGTCGGGCAGCAGCAATTCATAATGACCGTCTGGCAGCGACCCGAAGCTGACCGCTCCCTCTTCATCGGCGATGGTCTGGCGACGGAGGCCGTCGGGTCCGTGCAGCGCAATGCGCAATCCGGCTCCGCGGCTGATGCGGGCGGTGATGCTGTTGTTTTGCGGCGGTTTTTCTTTTTCGTCGTCGGGGTTTTCCTCGGCGGGGCGGAAGCGGACCATCAGGGTTTGGCTGCTGTGCAGTTTGACGCTGGCCTTGATCTCCAGCCCTTCGGGCTCGATGGCGTAGTTGCCCGGCCCCAGCGGCGAAAATTCCAGGGCATAGGGCCCGAATTCCGGTTTGCTGCCGGTCTTGCGCGTATAGCCCTCCCAGCCCTCGGCCGAGATGCGCACGGGCAGATCGCGTTTGCCCTCGACGCTGACGCGGATGATGCCCAATCCGGACGTCGCATCCGTCTCCTCGATGATCGCTCGCCAGCCGGAGGGGGAGGGGATGGGCGCTGGCGGGGGCGGCGCCGGTTGTCCGATATCCAGCCGCACATGATTTTTGCCGTCCAGGTCGATGCCCAGCCGCACGATGCCGGCGCCCGGCGCCGAGAGACGGTATTGGCCGGCGGGCAGCCGTTCGATGCGATAATGGCCGCTGTCGTCGGTGAAGGCGTCGACCGCATACCCGGCGGAGCGCAGGATGATGCGCATGTTGGGATAGCCGTAGATGACGCCGCTGACGCTGCTGCGGGCGCGAGGGCCAATGTGAGGGATGCCGGGACGCTCGTCTTCGTCGTAGGTGAAGCGCCGCGGGCGTTTGGGCAGGGTTTCCAGGGCTTCCACTGCAGGGAGACGCCCGCCGGGCAGGCGTTCCGAGAACCAGGCGTGGCCTTCCCAGCCCTTGGTGCGCAGCATGGCCGATCCCATCAGCCAGAAGGCGGTGCAGAAGTAGTAATCGGGGGCGGGGTCGTAGCGGCGGTTGACGCCCATCATGATCTCGGCCATCTCCACAACTTTTCTGGCGTGACGCTCGGGCGTGGTGGTGGGATAACGCGGATCGTCGTCTTCGCCCACGATGGGACCGTTTTCGGTGCTGAGAACAGGCAGATGTCTGCCCAGATGTTTGATGCTGAGGTCGGCCAGGCGCTGGAAGGCCAAAAAACCTGATGGGTCGCTGTGGATGTCGGCCCGCGTTTTTTTGCCCTTGCGTCGCTGCTCGTTGACAAAAGCCAGGGGGCGCGTGCCCCAGCGCGAGCCGGTCCATGCATCGGAACCCAGAGCCCGATAGGCCTCGGGCGAAAGTTGTTCACCGCGGCGGTTGACCCGATCGTAGGGGTAATTCAGCGGGTGGTTGATGTCGTAATTGTGCACGGCCAGCCATACCGGCTCATCGAAAAGATAATCGCCGCCGCGCTCGATGATTTTGCCGATGAGGTCCCATGTCGAGCCGATGGCGGTGGCGGGCACGGCGGGATAGCCGCCCAGGCCCAGGATGGTTTCCATGTCGACGATGGCGGCGCGGGCCACATAATCGATGGCGTCGGGCGGCAGTTGGGCGCCCTCCCACTCGCCGGCAAGCTCCGGCTCGTTGTTGAATTCGAAATAACGCACGCCTGCCGCCAGATAGTCTTTGAGATAGTCGATTTCTTCGGATGTGAGCACCGCTTTGCTCAGGTCGCGCGAGTTGGGGCGGTGTCGATAGATGCGCACCACGGGCATGATGCCCGCTTCCAGCAGCAGCTCTGCGAATTCGACGCCGCCCGGATGCAGCAGCTTGACCCATTTCACGCCCATGCGTTGCAATTGGGGAATCCATTTTTTCTGTAAATCGCCTGCGCCGACGGCGCCCGAGTTGCCCGGGCTCCAATGTACGCCAATGCCAGTATCTTTCGGGGGACGGGGGTAGTCTTTCAACTCCATTTGAGGCCTCGCGGGGGAAAGAGGTGGGGGAAGTTATGCTATTTTACTTCAAAATGATAAATTTCACCACAGCGCCCCTCAGGCTTTGGGCGCAGTTCTGCGGTCGGCGGGCGTGAGATGCCGGTGTCTCATGCGGATTTGCCAGGTGCGGACAGCGGCCTCTATTTTTACCGGCACGCTCATCTTGGATTTGCCAATGCGGCGATCCTCGAAATAGATGGGGATTTCTCTGGCCCTGTAGCCCAGGCGTTCTGTCACGTAGGCCATTTCCACCTGAAACACATAGCCGTTGGAGTTGATGCGATCCAGGCCAATGCCCTCCAGGGTTTCCCGCCGCCAGGCCTTGAATCCGGCTGTGCCATCTTTGACGCTGAGATTCAGAATAAGGCGGGTGTAGATGGCGTTGGCCCACCAACTGAGAAACCGTCGCCACCAGCTCCAGTGTTCGTCCAGCCGGCCCCCGGTCACATAACGCGAGCCCACCACCACATCGACATCCCGATTTTGGTGCAGCGTTTCCAAAAAGGCGGGAATGTATTGGGGGGAGTGCGAGAAATCGGCGTCCATTTGCACCACCACATCTGCGCCCATGGCCAGCGCCTGGCGAAAACCGGCGATGTAGGCCCGTCCCAGGCCCGGATCGCCCTCCCGGTGTAGCACCGCGATTTTGCCGGGATTGCGTTGGGCCAGGGCCTCGGCGATATCGCCGGTGCCATCGGGCGAGTCGTCATCCACGATGAGAATGGTGCGCTTGCCCTCGATGGCGGGCAGCGTCAGCAATTCGGCGGTGATGGCCTCGATGTTATCGGCTTCGTTGTAGGTGGGGATGACGATGACCAGGTTCATAAGGGGAAATGATGATTGCTCATGGGGATGACGCGCCATTATAGCAATCTGTTTCCAAAACGGCAAAGGCCTGCATTCTGGTGCAGGCTCTGTGCGGAGACTGCCAGGGCGCGGGGCCGCTAAACAATCGTTCCGGTTTGGGGCTCCACACTTTCCGCTCTGGGAACGGAATTTGACGAATCTTAGGCAGTCCCGTATGATATGACCCAATCATGCTGTGGATTCTTTTTTGATGTATTCTGTTTCTGTTGTTTTCTTCCGTCAAGGATGAGGTAAATGACCAACCAACACAAATTAGATAAGGTGGATTTTCGTATTCTTGATATTTTGCAGCGGAACGG
>JALSPL010000214.1 GCA_026985975.1 Anaerolineae bacterium
TCTGAAAGAAAAATACAGCAAGTTATACGAACTTGCATAAGCGTCCACTCGCGAGGAAAAGAAAATGCCTAAATTGTTTTTGGTCCACTGGGACGACAGCGAAATCGAAGCCTATGCCGATGAATTACGCGAGCTGGGATGGGAGGTGGAGTACGAAGCCATGGACGGCTCCATCGCCTATCGCCGGGTCAAGGAATGGCAGCCCGATGTCATCGTCATCGACTTGCGTTATCTGCCCTCTCACGGGCGCATGACCGGCATGATCATGAAAAAAGCGCCCGCCACCTGGGAAATCCCCCTGATTTTCGTGGGCGGCGCGCCCGAGGCGGTGGTCAAAACCGAAGAGGCCGTTTTCGACGGGCGCTTTATCAGCAAGGAAGAACTGCCCCAGGTGCTGGAAGAGTACAAGAAATGAGACGGCGGGCCGGAGACGGGCGCGCGACCTGTTTTCGGCCGTCGGTCAGCTTTTCACGATTCTACCAGCCTTAATCACAGTCTCGACAAAGTTTTTGCCGAATTCATAAGCCAGGTGACGGTAATCGGAGGCGTCAAGAATGAGCATATCGGCTTGTTTGCCTGCTTGCAGCGAACCGATTCTGTCTCCCAGACCGATGGCGTAAGCGGCATTGATGGCGCTGGCGTTCAACGCTTCCGCTGGCAGTAGCTTCTGATAACGAGCGGCGATGGCCATGACCATGGGCATGGAAGGCGTGGGCGCGGAGCCGGGGTTGATGTCGGTGGCCAGAGCCAGGGCTGCGCCCGCATCGATGAGCCCGCGGGCGTCGGCGAAATGGCAACTGCCCAGATTGAAATTGACGGCGGGAATGACCACGCCCACCGTGTTCGAGGCGGCCAGGCGGGCGACCTCATCAGGCAGCGTGACATCCAGATGATCCACCGAGGCCGCGCCCAGCTCCACCGCCAGCGTCACCCCGCCCAGGTTCTCGAATTCATCGGCATGGAGCTTGGGGATCATGCCATGGGCCAGGCCCGCCTCCAGCACGCGGCGACTCTGGGCGACATCGAAAACGCCCGCCTCGCAAAAAACGTCGCAAAAGAAGGGGATGCGTTGCCGGGCGAAGCTGCTGCGCTCATACCAGGCGGCCGCGGCCGGGATCATCTCTTCCACCACCAGTTCCACATAGGCGTCGGTGCGGCCCCGGAATTCGGGCGGCACGGCGTGAGCGCCCAAAAAGGTGGGAATCAAAGTCATGAGGTGGGAATCATGAAGCTGCTCGATGACTCGTAGCAGCTTCATCTCGGCCTCGACGCTGAGTCCATAGCCTGTTTTGACCTCGACTGTGGTGGTTCCCAACATCAACATCTCATCCAATCGCTTGCGCGTTTCTGCGACCAATTGCGCCACAGAAGCTGCTCGCACTGCTCGCATCGTGCTAACAATGCCTCCGCCCGCGGCCATGATCTCCATGTAGGTCGCGCCTTTGATGCGCATCTCGAACTCCGCCACCCGGTCGCCCGCATACGCCACGTGGGTGTGGGCGTCCACGAAGCCGGGCGTAACAACCTTGCCCGCGGCGTCGATGGTCTTCCGGGCGCTATAACGGGTTTGCAGCTCAGCGCTCGGGCCCACATCGACGATATTGCCATCGCTCATAGCCACGGCCCCATCCTCGATAAGGCCGACATCGGCCATGGCCTCGCCCCGCCTGGGGCCGTCGCTGGCGCAGGTGATGAGCTGTCGGGCGTGTAGAATCATGAGATCGACTGGTGTAGACATGGCTGCCTCGCTGGATGATAAAAAGAGAATGGGTGGGATGATCGTACCCGCCGGGCGGCGAGTTGTCAACCGGGCTAAGTAGACGTCTGCAAATTACTTCCCTTTCTTGCCGCAGGATGGCCCCCCTCAATCCCCCCGCAAGCGGGGGGAGGACTTCCTGGAAACCGCCGTTGGAAACGTAACAGCATGTTTCAGTTGTCCGAAAACCTCCTCCCCCGCTTGCGGGGGAGGCTGGGAGGGGGCCTGCGGCGACAATCGCCAAGAGTTGATGAAAACGGGAAGTTATTTTTAGACGGTCACTAAGTCATGGGATGCGTTTCAATTGGGTGCGCATCGCCAGCCAGTATTTTGCGTCCGCCACTTTCGCACCAGTAAAACCCGGGGGATGACTCCTGAAATGCAGCGCATCAGACCAACGGACAAACATTTGGCATCCCTCGCGGGATTAGCTACAATGCAAATCATCCGCCCCAAACGCCAATGCGCTCTCCCCATCAAAACATCGAGTATTTGCAACACGCATTACAGACAAGATGTAATGACGCCCATCGAATCTATCCTTCCCGGTCTTTTTTGGCTTGTGCTGCTTGCTGCCATTGTGGCGACAGGCGTGGCCATCGCCCGACGTTCCGCTTCCTGGATCTTTGCCGCCGCTGCCATTGTGTGGGCGCTCAGTTCATTGGCCGCCTGGTCCATCGGTTATCTCATCCTGGCCCTGGCCTTCATCCTGGCCGCTCTGGGCGTGGCGACTTTCTTCCGCTGGGATAGCGTCTGGCAGATGGCGTTGGCTGCAGGCATAGGGGCGCTTCTCTGGGCGGTGGTGATTGCCTGGTTCCATGAGTATTTGTGGCTGGCCTGGCCATGGTTGTGGTTATTGGGATAATTGGACATCAGGCCCGAGATTGGCTACAATTCGAGCCATGTCCACCCCCATGCGCAAGCAATATCTGCAAATCAAAAAACAATATCCCGACGCCATCCTCTTCTTCCGGCTGGGGGATTTTTATGAGACCTTCGACGACGACGCCAAGATCGTGGCCGAGGTGTGCGAGGTCGCGCTCACCAGCCGCCCGGTGAGCAAAGGCCAGCGCGTGCCCCTGGCGGGCGTGCCCTGGCACGCGGCGGAAACCTATCTGGCCAAGCTCATTCGCGCCGGCTACAAAGTGGCGGTGTGCGAACAGGTGGGCGAGGTGGGCAAAGGGCTGGTGGAGCGAGAAGTGGTGCGGGTCATCACCCCCGGCACCCTGGTGGAACCGGCCCTGCTGGATGAACGCCGCAACAACTACATCGCCGCCCTCATCTTCGAAAAAGGCAAACGCGCCGGCGTCGCTTATGCCGATGTCACCACCGGCGAATTCGCGGTCACCGAGATTCGGGGGGAGGATGTGGCCCGTCGCGCCCGCGAGGAGCTGGCCCGTCTGGCCCCGGCCGAACTGCTCATCCCCGACGAAGGGGGCTATCCGGGCCTGGAGGCCTTCACCATCACCCCCTACGACCCCTGGCGCTTCGAGACCGAAGCCGCGCGCCAGGCCCTGCTGGATTATTACGGCGTCAGCTCGCTGGAAGCGTTCGGTTGCGAAAACAAGCCCCTGGCCATCAGCGCCGCGGGAGGGCTCATCAACTATCTGCGCGAGACGCAAAAACGGGCGCTGGGCCATCTGCAACCGCTGCGCACCTACACCACCGAAGATTATATGCTGCTGGACGCGGCCACCCGCCGTAATTTGGAGCTGGTGGAGACGCTGCGCGAGGGCCAACGCAAGGGCTCGTTGCTGTGGGTGCTGGATCGCACCCTCACGCCCATGGGCGGGCGGCTGCTGCGCAAATGGGTGAATCAACCCCTGCTGGATGTGGATCGCATCAACCAGCGTCTGGATGGCGTGGAAATCTGGGTGAATGCAGCCCTGGAGCGGGCGGAGCTGCGGGCGGCGCTGAAACAGGTGCGGGATATCGAGCGCTGGGCCAATCGCTGCACTCAGGGCATCGCCACGCCGCGCGATCTCGCCGGTTTGCGCGCGAGTCTGCAAGCGCTGCCGCGGGTGCGGGAGATCGCGGCCCGGCTGGGGCGAGAGCAAGGCGTCGATCTCAATCAGGATGCTTTGCATCTGCTGGAAACCGCCATCTCCGAAGACCCGCCCGCCACCCTGGCCCACGGCGGCGTCATCCGCCCCGGCTTCAACGCCGAGCTGGATGGCATCACCCTGGCCGCCAAAGACGCCCGCGCCTACATCGCCGGTCTGGAAGCCAAAGAACGGGGGCGCACCGGCATCCAAAAGCTGAAGGTGGGCTACAACAAAGTCTTCGGCTACTATCTTTCCATCCCCAAATCGCAGGTGGACAAAGTTCCGGCCGACTACATCCGCAAGCAGACCCTGGTCAACGCCGAGCGTTACATCACGCCCGAGCTCAAGGAATATGAATCGCTCATTCTCAACGCGCAGGAACGGCTGCTGGACCTGGAAAGCAGCATCTACAAAGGGGTGGTGGCCGAGATTGCGGGCATGGCTCCTCGCTTGTTGGCCACGGCCGCGGCGGTGGCGGCGCTGGATGTGCACGCGGCCCTGGCCGATGTGGCGGTGGACCGGCGTTATGTGCGCCCGCAGCTCAGCCAGGATCAGGTCATCGATGTGCGGGCGGGGCGGCATCCGGTGGTGGAGCTGATGCTGGAGGGAACGGTTTTCACTCCCAACGACGCCCAACTGAACCCGGAAAACGCCATCGTCATCCTCACGGGCCCGAATATGGCCGGCAAATCGACTTTCCTTCGCCAGACCGCGCTCATTGCGCTCATGGCCCAGATCGGCTCTTTTGTGCCCGCGGACGCGGCTCACATTGGGCTGGTGGATCGCATCTTCACCCGCATCGGCGCCCAGGATGAAATCCACAGCGGCCAATCCACTTTCATGGTGGAGATGGTGGAGACCGCCAACATCCTCAACCACGCATCCCATCGTTCTCTGCTGATCCTGGACGAGCTGGGACGGGGCACCAGCACCTACGACGGCATGGCCATCGCCTGGGCGGTGCTGGAGTTTATTCACAGCCATCCCCGGCTGGGCTCCCGCACCCTCTTCGCCACCCACTATCACGAGCTCACCGCGTTGGCCGACCGCCTGCCCCACATCGTCAACTATCATGTGGCTGTGGCCGAACAGGGGGACGACGTGGTCTTCTTGCATGAAATCCGCCCCGGCAGCGCCGATAAATCCTATGGCGTGCATGTGGCCCGACTGGCGGGCCTGCCCAGGCAAGTCATCGTGCGGGCCAATGAGATTATGAAACAACTGGAACAGCAGGGCCGCCAGGATGAGCTGCTGGATGTGGGCGACGCCGCCGCCATGCAACTGGCGCTGTTCAACGAAGGCCCCGACCCCATCCGTGAAGAGATCGAGAAGGCGGACGTGAACACCATGACGCCGCTGGAAGCGCTGAATTTCCTCTACGCCCTGCAGCAGCGGGCCAAAAGGTTATAGGGAACTCATTGCTGAAAAATACGTATGAGTAAGTGATCCGCACTAATTTGGCCTCGTTCCCCAAAACAGGGTAGACTTGTTTGTTATGACTCAGCAAGCGCATTCGACACAACCAGCCACTTCTCATACCGGAAGACTGCTTTCGGGCGGGCTTTTGGGCCTGCTTTTGGTGATCTTTCTGGCCGCCTTCCTCTACGCCAGCTTTCTCTTCTTCCGTACAGCCCGCGCAATTCTGGCCTCCTCGCCCCAGGCCTCTCAAAATCCATTGTTGGCTGGTGGAAGAGAAGGAGATTTGCAGCTCATCGCCCCCGGCCAATCACAGCAGCCCCGGGGAGGCGACGGCAACGCCGCCCCCGCAGCAGCTCAAAATTCAGCGCCTGAGCCCGCCATCGATTCCTTCTGGGAAACGCAGGAGCCCGTCAACATCCTGCTGCTGGGCATCGATCAACGGCCAGGAGAACAGGGCTATTATCGCACCGACACCATGATCCTGCTGCACATCAACCCCAAAACGGGCGATGTGGGCATGATATCATTTCCCCGCGACCTGTGGGTGCAGGTGCCCGGCTTTTGGGAGACCCGCATCAACAGCGCCCATGTCATTGGCGACGCCAAGAAATATCCAGGCGGCGGCCCGGCCCTGGCCAAGAAAACAGTAGAAGCTCTGACCGGGCAGCCAGTGGATTACTACGTCCGTCTCAACTTCGAAGGATTTCGCAAGCTACTGGAAGAGATCGGCTGCATCGACATCGACGTGCCCAAACTCATCGATGATCCCACCTTCCCGGACGACAACTACGGCTACGATCCCCTTTATCTGGAGCCTGGCCATTATTGCATGGATGCCGATCTGGCCCTGAAATACGCCCGCACCCGGCATGTCGACAGCGACTTCGGGCGGATGCAGCGACAGCAGCAGGTCATCCTGGCTATCAAAAACAAAGTGCTGAGCACCGGCGAACTGCCGCACCTGGTGGCCAGCGCTCCCGTCCTGCTCAACATCCTGTCCGACGCCATCCAGACCGACATGCCTCTCAACAAAATGATCTCGCTGGCCAATATGGCCCGCAAAATGGACACCGACCATGTCCGACAATTGATCATCGATGTCAATATGGTCGATCCTTTCATCACCGAAAAAGGCGCTTCCGTGCTTCGCCCCAAAATGGACATCATCCGGGCCGCCATCGATGATTTCTTTGCCGCTGACGGCAGCAACAACAGCCCGGCGGCAACGCTCGCTCCCGCTGCGACGTCACCCCAGACCGCGCAACCTGCGCCCACCCACCAGGGCATTCGCATTATCGTGCTCAATGGCGCCGGCCGCGATGGCCAGGAGCGAGTTCTGGCGGATATTCTCATCTCTCATGGCTACAACGTAGTGGGGACGGGCCTGGCGGATCGCAACGATTACGCCGAAACCCAGATCATCGCCAGCGGCGGTCACGCCGAGATCACCCGCGAACTGGCCGACCTGCTGGGCGTCTCAGACCAAAACATCAGACCCGGCGCCTCGGAACAGCTTCAGGCCGACATCGTCGTCATCATCGGCGCTGATTTCACCATGCCCTGAGGCGCATCAACGCGAAGCGTATCGCTACTTTTTGCCATCTATTGACATGGCGGCGCATCCCCCCGGGGGCGTTTGCAGATAACCACCCGCAATATGATCTTTGTCATTGTAAAACTCTCATTTGCATGACACAATGCCCATGGAGATAATGAGTTTATGCGCATTCGAGACGTCATGACGCCCGACCCGGTGACTATCAGCCCCAATCATTCCATTGGGGCGGCTTTGGCGCGCATGAGACGCGGGGGATTCCGACGTCTGCCAGTGGTGGCAAAAGAAAAACTGGTGGGGATTATTACCGACAGAGATCTACGACTGGCGATGAATTCGCCATTCATTATGCGAGAGGGCTGGTACGACAGCTATTTAATGGAACACATCGAGGTGCGAAGCTGTATGACCCCCGATCCCGTAACTGTTGACGCCAACGATGATCTGCTCACTGCCGTTCGGTTGATGCGCACGCACAAGATCGGCGGCGCACCGGTGACCGAAAACGGCGATCTCGTTGGCATTATCACTGAAACCGACCTGCTGGATTGTCTCGAACAGCTTCTGGTGGAACAGGAAGCAGAACCCGTCGGCAATCAATAACCGGCTTATCGCATTCAGAGACTGTTTTGCACTTTGCCCATTTCTTCTGCTGGCTTCGCGTCCAGAGCAATTCAAGTTGCCACGGATAATGCAGACGCCGCGGATTCCCGCAGATCATTGTTGACGCCATCCAGGCAAATCGGCTCAATCCGTGTTCACTGCGGTGAATCTCCACAGCAGTGAAATGGGCCGGGCCGCATTCGGCGGCAAAAGGCAATAACATTAGCCCCCATCACATTCATCCTTCTGTTTCATCTTTCAAAGGGGATTCGCCATGCAGCACTATCTTGTCCGCGAGGTGATGATCTCGCCAGTCATCTCTATTCGCTGGGACGCCAGCATTCTGGAAGCCTCCGCTCTCATGGAGGAGAAAGGCATCCGCAGGCTGCCAGTTGTGGATGAAGAAGACATTCTCATCGGTATTCTCAGCGATGGCGATGTGCGAGAGGCGTTGTCCATCTACAACGTCACCAACCCCTATGCGCCCGATCAGGATGAGATTTTACTGGCGGTGGATGAGATCATGTCTGCGCCGGTTTACACTGTGAGGCCGGATGAGCATCTACGCAACGTGGTGCAACTACTGCTGGAACACAAAATCGGCGGCGTGCCCGTGGTGGACGAACATAATCGCCCCCTGGGCGTCATCACCGAGTCGGATATTTTCCGTCTCATGCTGGATGAATGGGAAGAAACGCCCTGAATTGACATTATATCGTTATCTCGTGTATGCTTTTCCTGCTACACGCGTTCCGCCCTCCTACTCTCCGGAGGGCTTTTCTCTTTGACCATGACTCACTCTCTTCCGCAATTATGATGATTCAAACGCAACTCGAAAAACTCATCGCCCAATCATTGAAAAGGGCTCAGAAAAAGGGGGAACTTCCTAAATTCCCCGTGCCCGCCATCGCCGTCACCCGCCCGCGACGTCAGGGCCAGGGCGACTACTCCTGTGCACTGCCTTTGCAGATCGTGCGAGATGTGAACAATGCGCTCAAGGCGCAGCAGGCGGGCAAGCTGGCTCCCATGCAGATCGGCGAAATCCTGCTCAAACGCCTGCCCGCCGCCGAATTTCTGGATCGGGCGGAGATAGCCAAACCTGGCTTCATCAACCTTTACCTTTCGCCCGCGTGGCTGGCCCGGCAGACGGCCCTCATCTCGCAGCAGGGAGGCGAGTATTATCAGGTGGATCTGGGCGAGGGCAAGAAAGTGCAGGTGGAATTTGTCAGCGCCAATCCCACCGGACCGCTGCATTTTGGCGGCGCCCGCAACGCAGCCATCGGCGATGCGCTGGCGCGGCTACTGGAGAATAGCGGCTATCTGGTGCAACGCGAGTATTACGTCAACGATCGCGGCACGCAAATGCGCACCTTCGCCATGACCTTGTGGCGGCGCTATCAGCAGCTCTTTGGCATGGATGTGGAAATCCCTGCCGATGGTTACCCGGGCGCATATATGATCGAATACGCCGAAAAAATCAAGGCCGAGCATGGCGACAGCCTGCTTTCTCTGACTGAAGAGGAAGTCCCCGAGCGTTTCCAAGAGTTGGGGCTGAAGATCGTGCTGGACGAACTGGAGCATGATCTGGCTATGATGAATGTTCATTTCGATAATTGGTTCTCGGAACAAAGCCTTTATGATAATGGCGATTTCGCCAAAGTGTACGCCATCCTGCGCGACCAGGATGATCTTTATGAAAAGGATGGCGCTGTTTGGTTCCGGGCCAGCAAATATCTCAAAAGCGACCGGGATGAGGTGTTCATCCGCTCCAATGGCGAGCCAGGCTATTTCGCCAGCGACATTGCCTATCATTACAACAAATTTATCGTACGCGGCTTCGAATGGGTGATCGATGTATGGGCGGTGGATCATCAGAATCAGGCCAAGCGTCTGCCCGGAACTATGCGGGCCTTCGGCATCGATCCGCAACGCCTGACCATTGTGCTTTATGATCTGGTGACGCTGAAACGGGGGGGCAAAGAGGTCAAAATCTCCAAGCGGGCGGGAGAGATTGTGACCATGCGCGAGGTTTTGGAAGAGGTGGGGGCGGATGCGGCCCGCTATTTCCTGCTCAGCCATTCCAACGAGGCCCGCATCGATTTCGACATCGATCTGGCTGTGGCCCAGAGCAGCGAAAATCCGGTTTACTACATCCAATACGCCCACGCCCGCTCCGCCTCGATTCTACGCAAGGCCGCGGATGCGGGCCTGAAGCCCGCCACAGATCATCTGGCCTTGCTGACCTGCCCCGAAGAGCTGGCGCTGTTGCGCAAGATGCTGCAACTGCCCGAAGTGGTTATCAACGCCGTAGACCATCTGGCGCCCCATCATCTTCCTCACTACGCCCTGGACCTGGCCAAGACCTACACCAATTTCTATGGTCATTGCCGCGTCATCGATATGGAGCGAAAAGACCTGACCGAGGCCCGGCTGATGCTGGTGCAAGCCGCCAAGACCACTCTGGCCTATGTGCTGAGCCTGATGGGCATGACAGCGCCGGAGCAAATGTAATCCACACCCTCACCCTCGCTCTCCGAAACGGGCGGGGGCGGCTATGACGATGATAGTTGGAGACTCATCGAGATTCATTGAGATTCTAAATCTCCACCGAATCTCTATCAGTCTTCTATCCTTTCCATCTGCATTTATCCGCTTTTTCTGCGTTCCAATCTCCTCTTTACAGAACGAAACATTATGACAACTCGAAAAGTGCTGATCTCCGACCCGCTGGCCGAGGCGGGCGTGAATCTGCTACGCGAGGCGGGGCTGGAAGCGGCCGTGCGTCCGGGCCTCTCGCCCGCGGCCCTCATCGCCGCCATCCCCGAATATGACGCTCTGATCATCCGCAGCGGCACCAGGGTGACGGCCGAGGTCATCGCCGCCGCCAAAAAACTGAAGGTAATCGCCCGGGCTGGCGTGGGGGTCGACAATATCGATATCGCCGCCGCCACCCAGGCGGGCATTATCGTCGCCAATGCTCCCACCGGCAATGTGGTCGCAGCCGCGGAGCATGCCATCGCCCTGATATTCGCCCTGGCCCGCAATATCGCCGAAGCGCATCGCTCCATGCGGGCGGGAGAATGGAACCGTAAAGCGTTTATGGGCGTAGAAATCCGCAACAAAACCCTGGGCCTGGTGGGATTGGGCCGCGTAGCCGGGCATGTGTGCCGCCGGGCCGTGGGTCTGGACATGAACGTACTTGCCTATGATCCCTATGTGACCGCAGATTACGCAGGCAAAATCGGTGCAGAACTGACAGACCTGGATGACCTGCTGGCCAACAGCGACTTCATCTCCCTGCATCTGCCCCTGAACGACGCCACCAAACATCTTATCAATGCCGAAACACTGGCCAAGATGAAACCTGGGGCCAGGCTCATCAACACCTCCCGCGGCGGCGTTATCAGCGAAGCTGATCTGCTGGCGGCGCTGGATGCGGGGCCATTGGCCGGGGCGGCGCTGGATGTTTTCGAGCAGGAGCCTCTGCCCGCGGATTCCCCCTTGCGCCAACACCCCAATATCATCCTCACCCCGCACATCGGCGGTTCCACCACCGAAGCGCAACACCAGGTGGCTCTGGACGCGGCGTCCCAAGTCATCGAGTCGCTCAACGATCGTCCCGCCCGTTACGCCATCAACGCTCCTCTCATTCCCAGCTCCGATATCGAATTCATCAGCCCATTCATCGGGCTGGTGGAGAAAATGGCCCGCTTCCTGCAGCAATTTCAGCCCATGCAGGTGGAACGAGTGGAACTAACGGTCTATGGCCCTCTGGCCGAATATGACACCAAGATCTTGCAGGCGGCGGCGCTGCGCGGGCTGCTGGCGGAGGTGGTGGAAGAACGAGTCAATGTGGTCAATGCCGACTTCATCGCCCACCGCCGCGGCATCATCGTCTCGGAATATCGCCAGCGGCATCATTACGAACGCTATGAGAACATGGTGACGCTAACGATGCGGTCGGGGGAGCAGGAAGCCATCGTCAAGGGCAGTGTGCTTCATGGCGCCCCCTACATCGTGGCGGTGGCCGATCGCTGGGTGGAATTTCAGCCCGAGGGACATTATCTGGTTTCCTGGCATCGGGACAAACCTGGCGTCATCGGCAACCTGGGGATGTTATTGGGGCGCAATGACATCAACATCGCATTCATGCATGTGGGACGATTGACCCCGCGCGGGGTGGCGATCATTGTCATCAAGACGGATGAGATCATTCCCGACGCACTGCTGCCCGAGATCAATGCAATGCTGGGCGAAGATTTCAAAGCCCGCACCATCACCCTGTGAGAAAACATCCCAACTTCCGCTGACCCCAATGAGGTGACTATGAGACCTGTCAGTATCGTTGGCATCGGACAAATACCGGTGCAAAAGCAAACGCAACAAAGCCTGCGACAAATGGCGGCCCAGGTGGTGCATCTGGCCATGCAGGATGCCGAGGTGGAACGCGTGGACGCGCTTTTTGCCGGCAACATGCTGGGCGATGAGTTGCAGGGACAAAAGCATGTGGCCACTCTGATCACCGATGAGGCGGGACTGTCGGGCATCGAAGCGCTGGACGTGCGGGCGGCCACGGCCACAGGCGCGGCAGCGCTGCGCATGGCCTATCTGGCAGTGGCCAGCGGCGAGGCGGATCTGGCCATTGCCGTTGGCGTGGAGAAGATGAGCGACGGCGTGCCCACGCCCGTCCTGGCCAAGGCGCTGGATGCAGAGCTGGAAGTGGTCAACGGCGATACGCTTATCGGAAAGAACGCCGAGATCATGCGGTTGTATATGCAGAAATTCGATGTGCCCGAAGACGGCTTTGTCAACTTCGCGCTCAACGCCCACAACAACGCCCGCACCAACCCCAACGCCCTGTTCAAGGATAAAGAGGTGACCCGGGAAAAGGCGCTGAACTCCCGCATCATTCAATATCCCCTGCGTCTGTTCGATAGCTCGCCCATCTGCGACGGCGCGGCCGCGGTGGTGCTGGCCCCCACTGCGGAAGCCCGGGCCTATTCACCCAATCCCGTCAAGATCCTGGGCGCGGGCGTGGCCACCGACCGTTTCCGCGTTTTCGATCGGGTCGATCCCCTCTTTCTGGAAGCCTCGCATCTTTCGGCGCTGAAGGCTTTTCGGCATGCCAACGTGCACCGCCGCGACGTCGATTTCTTCGAGTTGCACGACGCCTTCAGCATCATGGCCACCATGATTCTGGAGGCGGTTGGCTACGCCAGGCAGGGCGAGGGCTGGCGCTTGGCCCAGGAGATGCGCATCGGTCTGCAAGGGGATATTCCCATCGCCACCATGGGCGGCCTCAAGGCCCGCGGCCACCCCATTGGCGGCACGGCGCTGTATCAGGCCAGCGAGATCGTGCTGCAACTGACGGGCCGGGCCGGGCCCAACCAGCTTCCCAATCCCGAGATCGCCATGATGCAAAGCGTGGGCGGCGCCGGCGCCACCATCATCACCCACATCTTCGGCGTTTGAGCGCACCAATTCCATCTCGCCCATTCAGGCGCTATAAATCAAGCGTCCCACGCTTTCCACAAACTTCAAAGGTATTTTGGGATTGTTGATGTCTCGACCATTTCTTTCACGCCAGGCATTCTCCCATTTTGTAAAGTAAGGCTCCAAATCACGCGGCGTTAGCCTATAGATGGCCTTCAGTTCGATGTCCTCATATACTGCAAAAATCCAATCGACCTGCCGATATTTTGAGATAATGCCTGGGTTCATGTGGTGATGGGTGGAAAAGCTCCTGGTCAGGGCGATATTTACAGACTTGAGCTCATATTCGTTCCCCTCAGCATCGACAGCGTCATTGCCTTCTCTGCCAGGCAACACCCTTAGAGGCTGTTATGAACTTTGAGAAGCAAAAGTGGTCATTTTGAAAAGTCGTTGAAGCATGAGGATAGCAAATGCGATAAAATGAAGCCCTCGTAACGCCTCGGCAGTGCGT
>JALSPL010000215.1 GCA_026985975.1 Anaerolineae bacterium
TCCCCCCGCAAGCGGGGGGGAGGACTTTCTGGAAACCGCCGTTGGAAACGTAACAGAATGTTTCAGTTGTCCGAAAGCCTCCTCCCCCGCTCGCGGGGGAGGCCTGGAGGGGGCCTGCGGCGGCAATCGCCAACTGTTGATGAAAAAGGAACGTTATTTTTAGACGGTCACTTAGCCATTGACAATTAGCAATTAGCCATTCCTATGATCACCTACCAGCACTACACCTACCGCTATCCCAATGCCGACGCGCCCACCCTCAGCGATTTCAGCCTTGATATCCCTGAAGGCGCATTCGTGCTGGTGATGGGGCCATCGGGCGCCGGAAAATCCACCTTTCTGCGCACCATCAACGGGCTGGCTCCCCATTTCTACGGCGGCGTCGTGGGCGGTAAAGCCATCATCGGCGGACGCAATCCCGTGGAAGAATCGCCGCGGGGCATGTCCGACCTGGTGGGCATGGTGTTCCAGGATCCTGAATCGGGCTTTGTGGTGGATGTGGTGGAAGATGAACTGGCCTTCGCCATGGAAAACTGGGGCGTCCCCCAGGACATGATGCGCAAACGGGTGGAAGAGGCGCTGGATCAGCTTCAGATCGCCCATCTGCGCGATCGGCCCATCAGCCAACTTTCGGGCGGCGAGAAACAACGCGTCGCCATCGCCGCCGTCCTCACCCTGCACCCCGACATCCTGGTGCTGGATGAACCCACCTCTCAGCTCGATCCGCAGGCGGCGGAAGAGGTGCTGCTGGCGCTGCGGCAGCTCAACGAAGACCTGGGCCTCACCATCCTCCTTTCCGAGCATCGGCTGGAACGGGTGGCGCACTACGTAGATTACATCCTTTACTGGCCCGGCAATGGCCAGCCTCCCCTCTTTGGCGAGCCCGCCGACATCCTGCGCCAGGTTCCGCTGACGCCGCCCCTGATCACTCTGGGCAAGGCCCTGGGCTGGCAACCCCTGCCCCTCACCATCAAGCAGGGGCGCAAATTCGCCCGCCAGATCAAAGGCGATCTGCATCCCGCGCCCCTTCCCCAACCCGCCTCCCACAATGGTCATCCCCCCGCCATCAGCATCGAAAATCTGTGGCACAGCTATCCTACGGGCCGCGAGGCCCTGCGCGGGGTGACGCTTCGCGTCTGGCCTGGCGAATTCATGGCGCTGATGGGCCGCAACGGCAGCGGCAAGACCACGCTGCTCAAACATCTGGTGGGGCTGCTGAAACCGGCCCGGGGTCAGGTGCAGGTGCTGGGGATGAACGCGGCCGAAACCCCCACCGAAATCCTCACCCGCACCATCGCCTATCTGCCCCAGAATCCCGAGCGCCTGCTCTTTGCCGAGAGCGTAGCCGATGAATTGGCCTTCAGCCGCCGCGCCCACCACCTGCCGCCCGACCTCGACGCGGATCGGGCCTTGCTGGCGCGCCTGGGCATCGATCATCTGCTGGATCGCCATCCACATGATCTTTCGGTGGGCGAGAAGCAGCGTCTGGCCCTGGCCGCCATTCTGGTTCCCGGACCGCAAGTCTTGCTGCTGGATGAGCCCACCCGCGGGCTCGATTATGTGCAAAAACAGCGCCTGGCTGATATCCTGCGGGCGCTGCGGGATGAGGGCAAGACCATCCTCATGGCCACTCACGATGTAGAGCTGGCCGCGGCGGCCACCGACCGGGTGGCGTTGATGTCCCAGGGCGAGATCGTGGTGGATGGCCCCTCGCGTCGCATCATGTCCGAATCACTGGTTTTCTCCAGCCAGGTGAACAAGCTCTTCCGCGATCCCCGCTATCTCACGCCCGAGGATGTGTTGCAGGCGCTGGTCAGCTAAACCTGACAGGTCCCACGCCCCGCCTCGGTTGGCGAACCGCATGGGCTGCCGCAGACCTGTTTGGCGAGGCCAGATGGTGCATGAGGACCTGTCAGGTTGTGAGGGCGCGAAGCGCCGGGAATCATGAGACCAGGTTGTGATACGCATCCAGAAAAATCTGATGACGGCGTTGGGGATCGAAGTGCGGTTGGGCGCAATAAGCTCGTCCTAAATCGGCGCCGCGCGGAAAATCGGGGGCCAGCGCTGCTTCAAGCGTCGCCAGCAGCGCCCGAGCGTCGCCCGGAGTGAAGAGCCGGGCGTGAGGGGCGGCGCGGCAGACTTCGGGCAGCCCGCCCACCCGGGCCGCGACCAGCCGGGCTCCCGCACACAAGGCCTCGAAAGCGGTCATCCCCCAGGCCTCGCGGCGCGAGGGAACAACGACCACATCCACTGCTTGCAGCCAGGGGCGGATGTCGGGCCGCTGTCCCAGCAAATGCACGCCCGCTTGTTTGCTTTTCCGCTCGACATAACGGGCGTAAGCGCGGCTGCCCGCGCTCCCCAGCAGCCACAGTTGCGCTTCGGGCCAGCGCTGGCGGATGTCGGGCCAGGCGTCCAGCAGCAAATCGACTCCCTTTTCCGGCGAGAGGCGACCGGCGTAAAGCAGATGCGGGCCGGGCCCGGGCAGGCGCGCGGGCGCTGGCGCTGGCCCGGGTGGCAGGATGGCGCGGCTATTGGGCAACAGGGTCATGCGCACCGGCGAAATGCCGCGCGCCGCCAGATGCGTCTCCCAGGCCGCCGAGACCGGGACCACCGCGTCCGCCTGCCGCAGCGCCCGCACATCCAGCCAGTTCCACAGCGCCATACGCCGATTTTCGTTGGTGTGCCCCTGGCTCTCCGCCAGCCAGCGCGGGCGTGACGATAAATGCGCCGTCAGCACATCGCTGCGATAATCCGCTGTGTGCAGGATATCAGGCCGAAGATGGGCGATGAGGCGGGCCAGCGCCCGCCGCGGCTGCGGGCTCCAGGGCGCCGGGTCGGGCAGCGTGAATGCGGGGAGGCCCGCGGCGCGGGCGGCTACGGCCAGGGGATGCTCTCCCTGGCCCCGGTGGAGGCAGGCGAGGGTCACCGTCCAGCCGTCCGCGTGCAGACGCCGGGCGTGCCACAGCATCTGCCGTTCGATGCCGCCCAAACGGCTGCTGGAGCGCAGAAAGAGAAGCGATGTCATGGACGCGAAAAGGCCCGACGAAGCGCCGGGCCCGGAGATGCAAGTGAATCAGGTGGATTTGTTGCGGACGAAGTAGAAGAGGATGCCTGCGGCAACGGCCAGGGCCAGCAATCCGCCGAGGATCAGCAGACCGGTGGGTGGGCTACCGGGACTGGCGGGCGGCGGCGTTGGCGGCGGGGCCTGCGTCGCCATTGCCTCCGGCGCCGGCGTTGGCGTGGCGGGGGCGGGCGTGAAGGTGGGCGTGGGCGGGATCTCGTGAACAATGGGAATCTGTTCGATGTCTGCCACCGGCTCTATTTGCACCAGAAACACCCAGCCTGGCTGGCCTTTGTAATCGATCTGGAACCAGTCGCCCGTGACGGAAAGCCCGGTGATGAGATAGCGTTCGCCCTGATTGGCCAGACCGATTTCGTCATAGAT
>JALSPL010000216.1 GCA_026985975.1 Anaerolineae bacterium
GTCATATGCAAACATTATTCAACATGGTTGGCATTGCTATCTGACAAGTTGACCAGATCGACAAAAAGTTGTCGATCTGAATCCGTTAGCGCCTAAACGAGTTGGAGGCGTTCTTGCGTCTTTGTCCGACATTATAAGTGCAGTAAGCAGTAAGCAGTTCACAGTGTTCAGTAGCGGCGATACGTCGCATTTGAGTAAGGCGCTTTAGCGTCTTTCAGCTATGAGCCTGGGCTTATCAGCCCCAGGCGGAGGCGGCAGACGTTAACCTCCAACTGAAATAGGACGCACCCATTTGAATTTGCGCCGGGGAACCTGTCAGGTTGCGAAAGGGGAAACGCTATCTGACAGTCGCGGCCAACATCATCGAAACGCTGCGCAGATTGGGCTCCCAACTGGGATTCAACGGCTCCAGGGGCATGGGCCGCCCGTGGATGAGCATCGCCAGCTTTTGCGGCGATTTTTCATCGAATCCGCGCTGATAGAAGATCACATCGATTCCCCATTCGTCCGCCTTGAAAGCCAGATCCTGCAACTGGCTGTCGGTGGCGTTTTCAGGGATCGAGATCATCTCCAGGCCATAATCCCGGGCGAAATAACCCCAGGCCGGGTGTGCGACGATGAAACGCTTGCCCGCGGCGCCGTTCTTGTCCATGATGCGCTGAATGTCCGCGTCTAGCGTATCCAGCTCGATCTGAAACGCCGCCAGATTGGCCCGATAATCTGATTCATGACCGGGATCGACCTCGATCAACGCGTTGGCGATGGTCTCGGCCTGGATTTTGACCAGGCGCGGCGAAAGCCAGATGTGAGGATCATCGTCTATTTTGGGGATGCCCTGGCTGATGTCGGCCAGAATGATGTCGGGGGCGGCCTCGGCTATCTGCGGCAGCCACGCGCTTTCGGAGGGAATCCCCATGAGAAAGTAGATATCGCGTTGAGCCAGGGCCCTGAATTGGCCTTTGGGCGGCTCATAGGTCAGAGGATTCTCGCCCGGCCCGGCCATCACCAGCACCGAAACATGATCGCCGCCGATCTTTTTCACGAAATAACGCTGAGGCAGGATGCTCACCGCCACATTCACCTCAGCGTCGGCGGGCGGGGCTTCGTACTTTGCGCCGCCGCAACCAACAAGCGATAAAATCGCCAGGAACATTATGAGCAGGGTTGTTTTCCGAAACATGACATTTCTCCTCAAAAATCCAGAATTGGAATCATTGGGTTAGCTACTGACAAAATAAGCAATGGTCACGCCGCCGCCGCCCTCTCCCGCTTCGCCGCTGCGATAACGGGAGACCACGGGATGGTTGCGCAGAAAATCGCGCACGACCTGACGCAACGCGCCCGTGCCTTTGCCGTGAATGATGCGCACCCAGGGCAGCTCCGCCAGATAGGCGGCGTCGATGTAGTCATCCAGGGCCTCCAGGGCCTCATCCACCCGCATTCCCCGCAGGTCCAGCTCCATGCCCGGACTCTGTGCGGGACGGGCGTAGCCGCCAGAGGCCGCAGCGGGCTCGGGCTGTGGGCGCTGCTTGATCTCGAATTGATCGAAGGGAAGTTTGATGCGAAAGGAGCCGACCCGCACCTCCGCCTCGCGATCCACCTCCCACACATCCTCAACCTCGCCCGTGCTGTACAGGCTTTCGACCCAGACGATGTCGCCGGGCCGGGGCGGGCCGCTGATGCGCCCGGATTCAGACTCGACGCTTTCGGGCAGCGTTTTTTCCGCTTCTTTGCGGGCTTTCAGCGCCTTTTCCGCCTCCTGCACAAAACGCTCGTGCTGACTGACGCCGCCTTTGCCCAGCCGCGCCCGCACCCTGCGAATCTCCTCGCGCAGGGCTTGCAGCTCGGCCTGGGCTTCCTCCCGAGCCTCGTTCAGCGTCGCACGTCTCGCTTCTTCGATATGCGCCAACTGTTCCCGCAGCTCCGCTTCGCGGGCGATGATGATGCGCTCGCGAGTTTCGGCGCGCTTGCGGGCCTGACGGGCCGCGTCCCGGGCCTCGCGTATCTCGGCCAGCAATGAATCGGCAGTCATGCTGTCGGGACGAATGGCGCTTTCGGCCAGATCGACGATCTCGCGCGGCATGCCCAGCCGCCGGGCGATGGCCAGCGCGTTGGAGCGCCCCGGCAGGCCGATGGTGAGCTCATAGGTGGGGCTCAGGGTTTCCAGATCGAACTCCACCGAAGCGTTGGTGACGCCCGCCGTGGCGTGCGCAAACAGTTTGACCTCGGAATAATGGGTGGTGGCCGCGGCGGGAATGCCGCGATCCCGCAGATGCTGCAACAACGCCCGGGCCAGAGCGCTGCCCTCCTCCGGATCGGTGCCGGCGCCCAGTTCATCCAACAAAACCAGACTGTGAGGCGTGGCTTCGCCCAAAATGCGGACGATGTTGTTCATGTGGCTGGAGAAGGTGCTGAGATTTTGTTCGATGCTTTGCTCATCGCCGATATCGGCAAAGATGTTCTCGAACAGGGTGAGCCGCGAGCCGGGAGCGGCGGGAATCGCCATGCCCGCCTGCGCCATCAACGCCAGCAGACCGGCCGTCTTCAGGCTGACGGTCTTGCCGCCGGTATTGGGGCCGGTGATGACGATGATAAAGACGTCATCGCTGAAATGAAAGTCGATGGGCACGACTGTGGCCGGATTCAGCAGCGGGTGTCGGGCCTGACGCAGATCGAGAATGACGCCGGGGTGCTGCTCGGGGGTGAATTGCGGAAGGCGCTGAAAGCCCAACAGTTCGGGCGCATTGGCGTTCAACTCATCGGCAAAGCGCGCCCGGGCCAGGATCACATCCAATCCGGCCAGCGTATCCTGCATCAGGTGGAGATAGAGCGCCTCGTCCGCCACCAACTCGCTGAGCTCCCGCAAGATGCGTAGCATCTCTTCTTCTTCCTCGGCCTGACGTTGACGCAAATCGTTGTTCAGCTCTACAACGCTGAAGGGCTCGACGAACAGGGTGGCGCCGCTGCCCGATTGATCATGGACGATGCCGGGGATTTTGCCCTTGAACTCGGCGCGCACCGGCAGCACATAGCGCCCCTGCCGCTGGGTGACGATGGTTTCCTGCAAATAGGCGGCGTTATCGGGATTGCGGGCGATGCGCTGAATGCGTTCCGACACCCGATCCTGCAAAATGTGGATCTCGGAGCGCAGGCGAGCCAGACGCGGGCTGGCGCTGTCCATCACCTCGCCCCGCTCGCTGACGGCCCGGCTGATGGCCGCAGCCACATGTTCCAGATCATGCAAACGCTCGCCCCAATCGGCCAGAGCCGGGGCGGTGCGAGCGTTTGCCAACAGCAATTGGCGCAAACGACGGGCGCGCAGCACACTGGAGCGGACATGAAGCAAATCACTGGGAGATAAAACGCCGCCCCGCTCCGCCTGTCCCAAAACATCCTGCAAGTCATGGACGCCGCCCAGATGCAGATCGGGTTGCATCGAGAGCAA
>JALSPL010000217.1 GCA_026985975.1 Anaerolineae bacterium
CCCCGAATGGGACATCATCACCGGCGGCAACTGGAGCGGGCGCTGGGACATCAGCATCGGCTCCATGACGCCCACCGAACCCCGCTCCGAAGTGCTGTGGTTCACCGATCCCTACTACTACGTGCCTGCGGCCTTTGCCGTGCACAAAGACAACGCCGACATCCAGACCCCCGATGATTTGACGGGCAAACGCGTGGGACTGGGCACCGCCACCACCTACGAAGATTATCTCAAAGGCGAACTGGCCATCATGGGCGGCGGCAAGATCATGTATGATCCCCCCAGCGGCGTAGACATCGCACCCTATCCCACAGACGGCGACGCAATTCAGGACCTGGCCCTGGGCGATGGCGTGCGCCTGGACGCGGTGATGTCGGCGCAGCCCACCATCCAGACGGCCATCGATAGCGGCGTGCCGCTGAAATATGTGGGCACGCCCGCCTTTTACGAGCCGCTGGTCTTCGCCCTGGATAAAAGCCGCGGGCCATCGGACAAAATGCTGGCCAAACTGAATGAGATCATCAAAGCCATGCACGAAGACGGTACGCTGACCACGCTCTCGGAGAAATGGTACGGTCTCGATTACACCACCGTGGTGGCGCCCGAGGGCAATCAATAATCCCTGACGCTTCGCAGACGAATGGGGGGAAGGCGCTCACCTTCCCCCCTTCTTCATCCTGGCAGGAGAACGTGATATGGAATCACATGACGGGGATTTGGCGGCGCAGCATTCCCGGCCCGTAAAAGTAGCATTGCTGCTGGTGGCCGTGACGGTGCTCGTTAGTTTGCTATATGCGTTGCAATACTTTGCGGGCGGCCCGTTGCGGATGCCGGTGGTGACCCGATTGCAGGATCTGGACGTCAGCCCTGGCCGAGGACTGGTGGCCGCAGCAGCCGACGATGGATCGGTGCGGCTGTGGCGGCCGCGGCAGGATTGGACGATGCGCACCCTGCCGGCGCATCAGGGCGCGGCCACGGGCGTGGACTTCAGCCCCGACGGCTCGCTCCTCTATTCAGCGGGAGAGGATGGCAAAATCAGAAAATGGGATGTGGCTGCCGGCGAAGTGCGGCAGGACTTCGATGCTGGCGGGCAGCCCATTTACGATATCGATCTATCGGCGGATGGCGGCACGCTGGCCGAAGTGGGACGAGATGGCGTGATCCGGGTGTTCGACACGACTTCGGGCCGGTTGATCCGGGCCATCGGTCCCAACGAAAACGTGGGACGGGCCGTAGCCGTCAGCCCGGACGGGAGCAAAATCGCCGCAGGCGACGGCGCACTCATCCAGATATGGGATGGCGCCAGCGGCAAGCCCCTCCAAACCCTGCGTAGCTACTGCGCCGAAGAAAGCCTCATCACCCGGGCTGAATGCAAAAAGGCGAACAAACGGTGGCTGGGCCATGAAAAGCCCGTCACCGCCCTGGCCTTTAGCCCCGATGGCAACTTGCTGGCCTCGGGCAGTGAGGACACCAGCATCGCTTTCTGGGATTGGCGGGAAGGCAAAGTCAAGTGGGAGTCGGGCGGGCATTGGGCGGCGGTCACCGCCTTGGTCTTCGCCAGGGACGGCAAGTCGATGCTTTCGGGCGGGGCGGATGATAAAGTGCGCACCTGGCGTCTGCCCGGCGGCAAGAGCAGCGCCTATTACGAGGGACATCTCGGCGAGGTCAATGGCGTGGCCTTCGGCATCGATAAGAACACCATCCTCTCCGCATCCAGTGACGGCACGGTGCGAGAGTGGGAGACGACTAATCAGAAGACGACGCATATCGCCTGGGCCCATTACGGCCTGCAATGGGAATGGGGCGAGACGCTGGTTTACTGGATGTTCTTCAGCGGATTGGTGGGGTTATTTGTGCTGTGGGGGTTGTGGCGATTTCGGCCGTGGGGGCACATGCTGGCCCTCATGCTTTATATTTGGGGCCCCGTGGTCATCCTGGGCCTGCCCCTGCTGGAAACGCTCTCCTACCCGCTTTCTTGGGGATTGAGGTTGCAGGTGGCCGCGCCTTTGATCGTCATGTCTCTGTGGTATCTGGCGCTGATGCTGCTCCTCACCCACGAGTCGGTCTCCGACTTTTACGAATCGCCGCCGAACCTGCCCCTATCGGAACGGCTGATGCTGCGGGCGAAGACCCACAAGCTGCGGGGCGGCATCTACACCACGGCCGTGTGGCTGCTGATTTTCGTCGTGCTCTATTCGGTGCTGCGCCGATTCAATTTGGATATTGCCTTCATGCGGCACTGGCTGCCGTTCATCATGAAAGGCTCGGGCCTGACGGTGTTCGTCTCGCTGGTTTCCATCATGCTTGCCATCGTGTTGGCCTTGCTGGGGGCGCTGGGACGACTTTCCAAGAGCTCGGTGGCCAACGGCGTTTCGGGCTTCTACATCTCGCTCATTCGCGGCACGCCTTTGCTGGTGCAAGTTTACATCTGGTATCTGGGTCTGCCCCGCCTGGGCATCGTTTTACAGCCCATCACAGCAGGCATTCTGGCCCTGGGCGTAAATTACGGCGCATACATGACGGAGATCTTCCGGGCCGGGATTCAGGCCATCGGCAAGGGACAATATGAGGCCTCCGAGGCCCTGGGCATGACCCGCACCCAGGCGTATAAGCGCATCATTTTGCCGCAGGCTTTCCGCATCGTCATTCCTCCCATCGGCAATCAATTCATCGCCATGATGAAAGATTCGTCGCTGGTGTCGCTGATGAGTGTGTGGGAGCTTTCGTATCGGGCCCAGAAGGTGGGACGGCAATACTTCCGGGCGCTGGAGACGTTCATCATCGCCGCAGCGTTCTACTGGATTCTCACCGTCATCTTCCAGCTCTTGCAGGGTAAGCTGGAGGAGCACATGGCCCGTGGAGAGAGGAAATAAACCATGACTGATCCCATCATCAAAGTGAGAGATTTACATAAATACTTTGGTCTCCTGCATGTGATCCAGGGAGTGGACCTGGATGTGCAGTCAGGCGAGGTCGTGGTCATCATCGGGCCTTCGGGCGCAGGCAAAAGCACCTTTTTGCGCTGTCTCAACTTTCTGGAAGAGCCCTCGGCGGGAACCATTGAGATCGCGGGCGTGACCATCGACGCGACCAGGCCCATGCGGCATCAGCGTAAGCGTATTTTGCAGCTCCGACGCAAAGTAGGCATGGTCTTCCAGCAATTCAATCTGTTTCCGCACATGACCGTGCTGGGCAATATCATCGAAGCGCCGGTGACCGTGAAGAAGACGCCCAAAAAGAAGGCAATCGCCAAAGCCGAAGAGCTGTTGGAATGGGTCGGGCTTTCTGAAAAACGGGATGAGTATCCCGCCCGGTTATCGGGCGGCCAGCAGCAACGGGTGGCCATCGCCCGCGCCCTGGCCATGGAACCGGAAATCATGCTTTTCGACGAACCCACCTCAGCCCTGGATCCCGAGCTAATCAACGAAGTTGTGGACGTCA
>JALSPL010000218.1 GCA_026985975.1 Anaerolineae bacterium
CCCGCTTCGTCCGCACCGAGCAAGACAAACTGACGGGGGTGCAGCAGGAGCTATCGGGCGTAGCCGCGGGCGTCATCGAACTGCGCGCGGCCATCGGGCAGCTGTAAGAAACCGCCCCCGCCTTCGGGAGGCGATCAGCGCATCTATCGCAAAATCAGGGGCAGACGGATGCGGTCGGCCACGTACTCATCCGCACCGATGTCATAGCCCGCAGCCATGGGCCGGGGATCGCCGTCAATGTCAATGATGACGCCCACATTCACGCCGGCGTCGATGGCCGGAGAGGTCGGCTTCAGGTGAAAATCGCCGCAGCCGGGATCGGCGAACTGGGGATCGGCGTGGAGATCGGGCGCGGAGACGGTGACCGCGCCGCTGTAATCCGTGCTGTTGTGCCACCACAAGGTCCCGGCCAGCCAAGCATGACCGGGGCTCTGCACGATCAGGCCCTGGGCGTGGTCGGCGATGATGCAATTCTGCATGGTGATATGGCCCGTGCCTGCCGCCACAGCCGTCAGACCATCGTTGTCGACAAAGGTGTCGTGCCGCAAGAAAACATGCGGCGTCATCAGATAGAGCCCGGCGCCATGCGCGGCGGGCGATGTTTCATTGCCTGTGACCAAGGCGTTATCCAGATAAAAGGAGCCGGTCATGGCATTGACATGGACGCCCCCGCCCCATTGCGCAGTATTACTTTCGATCTCACATTGTCGAAGCAGGGCATTCTGGCCAAGCATGAAGTAGATCCCGCCGCCTTCTTTGGCTCTATTCCCGTAAATCCGGCTATAAAGGATTTCCGTACTGACGACTTCCTCCAGATAAACCCCGCCGCCCCGTTCTGGAGTGCGATTATAGGAGACCACCACATTAGCCATATCAAAAGCGTCGAGATTCAGTCCTGCAATACCGCCGCCGTGTCCCGTGGCGGCGCTGCTGCTGCCGCTCTGGTTGTTCGTCACCACATCGTTTTCCATGTTCAATGAGCCGCGCCAGACGCCAATGCCGCCGCCCATCCCGTAGGCTGACCAACTGGCCCTGTTTTTCATCACCTGGTTTTGACTCAAGATCATGTCGCTTTGAAAACCCATGACGCCGCCGCCCATGCCATAATCGCTATTGCTGGCCCGATTATCCCGGATCAGATTTCCGACCAATTCGCCTGCACCCGTCCGTATGTACACGCCCCCGCCATAACCGCTGTTGAGAGTGCTGGCGGTGTTGCTGGCGATGGTGTTGTGCGACATCACGATCCGTCCTCCCACCACGCCGACGCCGCCTCCCCAACCGACGTTGTTGGTAGCGGCGACATTACTCCTGATATCACAATTCGACAACGTGAGCTGGGCGTGATCGCTGAAGACGCCGCCGCCCACATCATAGCCCGAACCGCTGCCGCCCAAACCACTGGCGTTGCCGTATTGAATCGTCAGACAGTCGATCTCCGCTGCAACCCCCGTAATGGTAAGCGGGCGCCCGTTGTGCCCGCCGCTGATCACGGTGCGGAAAGCTTCACAGGGGGCGGGCCGTCGCCACATAAGCCCGTGGGCTGTGGGCGTCACATTCCAGCCACCCTCAAGTCTCAAAGCCTTGTGGATCTGCACGTGCTCGGTATACACCGCCGTCTGAAACTTGTTGGCGATGCGAATCACCTCGCCGGCCCCGGCCCGGCTCACCGCATATCCGATGGTCTTGCAGGGCGCTTGTGCATTGCTGCAAGTCCCCTGATCCACACCGCCCTCAGCCAACACATAATGCACTGCGCCGCCGCCCGCGGGCGTCTGAGCATAACTGACTGGTGACGCCATCAGCGCCGTTATCCCCAAAAAAATCAAAACCAGCAACGATAACTTTTTCATTGTGGCCCTCCTTTGCCAGAAGCAAATGGTGCAGGGGGAAAGATCAATTGATCTATCTCCAGTTTAGCACCTGGAGACGCGTTTGTCAATCAGCTCTTGCTTTTCCACCTCTCATCACTTCATCCGCGCCCGCAGCCTGCCATACGCAGCCCGCATCTCTGGCGACAGTTCCGCCCGGCCCGTCACATCCCCGCCAAACCGGGCGGCCAGAGCGCTGGCAAGGGCCTTAAACGCCTCATCGGGCGCAACAGCCATCGCCCGGGATTCCAGCGCCTGCATATCTTTGGGGCGCTTCCAGATGATGAACTCGCCGCCATCATCGCATGTCACCAACACCTTCCCCTCCTGCAACAAATCCCAACGATAGACGACGCCCAGGGAGAGCAAGCGCCTGATCGCCTCATCCTCAGCCGGAAGCCTCACGGCGATCCCGACGATGTCCCGGTGGAAATGCCATGCCCCGAAGGTGGCGGCGATGCCGAGCTCATCGATGAGAGATAAAACGTCATCGATTCCGCGTCCATAAATGTCATCTTCCAGGAATTTGAACGAGACATGCGTGGCGGGCTCGAAATGCCGAATCGCAGCGACGGGATCATCGGTGTAAATGTACTCATCGGATTCTTCGATTGTCGGGGGCGTCATTTCACCGCATGCCTCTCAAAAATAGGCGCTGATGTAATCCAGATAGCCGCGTCGTCCTTCTCTCTTATCCCAAAACCGCACCGATTTGCGGATACGCTTGAGAATGGCGACGATCTCCTCCAGCGAGAGTGACTCCATTTGCAACGAAACCGTCTGGCCCGATTCTGTTTCCAGACTGTCGCGACCCAGTCGCAATTCGCACATGCTCTTCACAGCCTCATACACCTCGCGCTTTCGGGGGGTGGAAAGTTTGGCCGGGCGCACCGGTTTGCCCCGCCATTCCGCCTGATATTGGCGGATGAGGGCGTCGATCGCGCTCTCCACATCCCAGTTCGTCAGCTCTGGGTCATTCCGATAAACCGACACAATGGCGAATTCGATATTCTGTAATACATCAAGATAAGCATCTTCAATGGGGTGTTTGACAGGCATGACAAGACTCGTATCGATAAAGACGATATCACGTCAGTTAGGTGTGAATGGAGATGACAGCCCAATGATAATAATCTTTGTCGGGATTGACAAATCGGGAGCATACGCTGCCGATCAGTCATTGGAGTCATTGTTGCCTGTTTGGACGTAACTTCCGCATGCGCCAAACGCCAGACGGCCTGAATTCACATGGGTGCGTCCTAAACGAGTTGGTAGCATTTATGCGCCTCCGCCCGGAGGTAAACCTCGGGGTGATGGCAGCAGTGGCCAGGCGCCCGCTTTGGGGATTTGCCCCCAAATTGAAACGAGCCCCATCCAGAGGGAATGCGTTTCAAAATGGGGACAAAGCGTCCAAAACAATCAAACCAACCGTCGTCTGGCGCCGTTTGAGGTGTGCACATTATGGTGCAATGAGATGCAGGCGATGTATCATAAGACACACAACCGCCATTCGTGCATCAATACTGACTTTTCTATGATCCAAATCATATACT
>JALSPL010000219.1 GCA_026985975.1 Anaerolineae bacterium
CGGCGGTCTGGCTTCGAATTTCCTGTCGAAGCTGATGGAGATGCAAGGAGAATTCTACAACCTGCATGTGGCTCCGGCTGAGTTCAACTGGACGCCGGCGCTCATTTCCATGACGCTGGCCCTCGGCGGCATCGTCATCGCCTGGCTGGTGTATGGCTGGAAGCCGCTGAAGGCGGAGCAACCCGATCCGCTGCGCCGCTGGCTGGGGCCCGTTTACACCGTGCTGGAAAACAAATACTACTTCGATGAGTTCTACGATCTCGTCGCTGTGCGCTTCGCCCTGTGGTTGGCGAGCGTCGCCTTCATATTCGATCGAGGCGTCATCGATCGCATCGTCAATTGGGTGGGGGCCTTCAACCGCTGGCTGGCGCGCACCCTGCGCCGCTGGATCGACGAGTACATCATCGATGGCGCCGTCAATGGGGCCGGGCTCGTCACCACCTGGACGGGTGCGGTGGTGCGTCTGATTCAAACCGGACAGGCGCAAAATTATTTACTGATTTTGTTGCTGTCGGTCGTCATTCTCTTGTTGTTGATTCCTTTTGGAAGCTAACCTGATTTTTCAAACCAAATTCCTGCAAAGCAAGCATTTATCTTTATCTCCAATTGTAAACCGAGGAGGAGATTTCAATGGATTTACTTCGTAGTTCGGTCTTGACGCTGATTGTCTTTCTGCCAGTGGTGGGAAGCGTCATTGTCGCCTTGATGCCGAAGGAAAAAGAAGATCTCATCAAAAAGTTTTCTATCTGGTGGAGCCTGATTCCGTTGCTGCTCACCATCTGGGTGGCCATCGATTACGCCATGAATTTTCTGCATGGCAATCAGATGGCTTATCAGGTCAGGGCGGCCTGGATTCCCTCCATCGGCGTGAATTATCATGTGGGGGCTGATGGTCTCAGCGTGCCGCTGCTTTTTCTGACGGCATTGTTGACCACGCTGGGGTTGTACTACTCCGCCCGGGTGATTCGTAAGCGCGTGAAGGAATTCTTTCTGCTTTTCCTGTTGCTCTCAACGGGCATGTTCGGCGTTTTCGTCTCGCTGGATCTGATCTTGTTCTACGTGTTCTGGGAGATCGGCCTGGTGCCCATGTACTTCCTCATCGGCATCTGGGGCAACCCCAAGGATCGCCCGCAATACGCAGCTATCAAGTTCTTCCTCTACACCCTGGCTGGCTCCATTTTTATGCTGCTGGCCATGATCGGCGTCTACCTCAGCACGGGCACCTTTGATATTCTTGACGCCGCAGCCAAGGGCGTGTGGATGAACGCTCCCATGTTCGCCACCCTTTCCTTCTGGGCGTTCTTCATCGCTTTCGCCATCAAAGTTCCCAGCTTCCCCTTCCACACCTGGCTGCCCGACGCCCACACCGCCGCGCCCACGGCCGGCTCGGTGATTCTGGCGGGCGTGCTGCTGAAACTGGGCGCTTACGGCATTCTGCGGGTGCTGCTCAGCCTCTTTCCCAGCCAGTTCGCCCATTTTGGGTGGATAGTCGCAGCCCTGGGCGTCATCGGCATCGTCTACGGCGCCTTCGTCTCATTGGCCCAGACAGACCTCAAACGGCTGATTGCTTACTCCTCGGTGAGCCACATGGGGTATATCATGCTGGGCATCGGCGCTGTGGCCGTGGCCCTGAACATGAAGGGCGCCGGCGCCCGGGAAAGCGCCGCCATGGCTTTCAACGGCGCATCCTTGCAGATGTTCATGCACGGCATCATCACCGGCGCCTTGTTCTTCCTGGTGGGCGTCGTTTATGAACGCGCTCACACCCGTGATCTCAAGGTGTTTGGCGGGCTCAGCGCAGTGGTGCCGGTTTATTACGCCACCATGATGTTCGCCGGGTTTGCATCCCTGGGCCTGCCCGGTCTGGCTGGCTTTTGGGCGGAATTCTTCACCTTCCGGGGCGCTTTCGGCATCGTGCCCATTTTGGCTGTCATTGGCGTCATCGGCATCGTTATCACCGCCGCCTACATCCTCTATCGCATCATCCAGAGCCTGTTCCTGGGCGAATATGATCCCAAACGCTGGACGCATTGGACGACGGTGTTTGGCGAGCACGCGGAGGGCCCCACCGATATGGCCTTCTTCGAGAAGGTGACTCTGTGGCCTCTGGTCGCACTCATGATCCTCCTCGGTTTGTGGCCCACGCCGCTGCTCATGTACTTCAATGAAGCAGCCACGAACATCCTCTCCAACCTTCATTTCTAAACCAACCAGGGAGGGATGATTTTGAACATTTCCGACATTATCCGCCTTTTATCGCCCGAACTGATCTTGCTGATCACCGGTTTTGCGGTCATCGGCGTGGATCTGGCTCAGCGCCGACAGGATGAGGGCAGGACTGCCGCCGCTGTGGCGGTCATCGGCCTGTTGTTGGCGGCCCTGGCGTCGGTGTGGCTTTTTATGAGCCATTCTGGCGAGATAGTTTTGTTCACCATGGCCATCGACGTCTATGGCCTGTTTTTCAAAACCGCCGCCTTCATCGGCGTGGCGCTGGTCATTATCGCCTCGGTGAATTTTATGGCCGGGCGCAGCAAATATCTGGGTGAGTTTTACGCGTTGCTGGTGTTCGCCGCGCTGGCTATCAGCGTCGCTGTCAGCGCTTCGAATCTGATTTTGGTTTATATCGGCATCGAGTTCCTCTCCATCACCTCCTATATCCTGGCCGGTTTTCTGCGCGGCGACAGGCGTTCCGAAGAAGCCGCCATCAAGTATTTCCTTTATGGCGCTTCGGCCGGGGCCATCCTGCTGTTCGGACTTTCGCTGCTCTACGGTCTTACCGGCGCCACCGATCTGGCCGCTGTGGGCAAGGCGCTGGAGATGGGGGGCGATATGCACTGGGTGGGCCTCACCGCTCTGATGATGGTGCTGGCGGGCATCGGCTACAAGGCCAGCCTGGTTCCCTTCCATCAGTGGGCGCCCGACACCTACGACGGCGCTCCCACGCCCGTTTCGGCGTTCCTCTCCACCGCCTCCAAAGCGGCGGGATTCGCTATTCTGGGCCGGGTGCTCCTCACTGCTTTCCCCGATTTCCAGCCCGACTGGACGGTGATTCTGGGGGCGATTGCGGTGCTGACCATGTTCCTGGGCAATCTCACCGCCCTGAAGCAGAAGAGCGTCAAGCGCATGTTGGCTTATTCCTCCATCGGGCAGGCGGGGTATATCCTGTTGGGCTTGGCTGCGGTCAATGCCAGTCCCGATTTCGGTGGCGTCAACGGTTTGATGATCTACCTCTTCGGTTACATTTTCACCAATGTCGGCGCTTTTCTGCTGTTGCTGGCCATCGAAAAGAAGAGCGGCGGCTCCACCGACATGGAACAATTCGACGGCCTGGCCACCCGCTCGCCCGGCATCGCCCTGCTGATGGCCTTTTTCCTTCTCTCTCTGGCGG
>JALSPL010000220.1 GCA_026985975.1 Anaerolineae bacterium
GGCTTTGCAGGCGCTGGGACATCCCCTGCCCACGGGTGAAACGCGGCGCAAGCTGGTTCTGGCCAATTTCCTGGCCCGGCAGGTGCGACGGCGGGTGCTGCCCCCGCGCCGCATCTCCCCCCGCCCACCGCAGAGCCTCCCCGCCCAGGAAGCTATTCGCGCTTACGACTTGCTCAGTCGGGTTTATTATTATCAAGGTGATCGTTCGAGATTTAGCCTCTGCATCCTTTCCGCCCTGTCGCTGGCCGAAAAAATCGATGCCTGGCCGGCCATGGCTCGCAATTACGCCAATCTGTGCATGGGTGCGGCTTTTCTGGGCAAGTCGGGCTGGGCCGAACATTATCGGGATAACGCCCACGCTCTGGCGGCCCGTATTCAGGACGCGCCCACCCGGGCGTATGTCTTTTTGGTCACGGGCGTTTACGATGGCATGGTGGGCGATTGGGCTCAGTCTGAGCAATCGCTGCTCGACGCCCAGCAAATCTACGCAAACATCGGCGATTTACAGCATTGGGAAGAAGCCATGACCGTGCGCTTCGCCAATTATTCAGCTCAGGGGCGTTTTGCCGAGGCCGAAACGGGATGGCGCTTGCTCATCCGTCACGCCCGGCAGGTGGGCAATCGTCTGCACGAGGCCTGGGGGTTATCCGGGCTGGCCATCATCCTGCTGGTGCAAAACCGCTCCGCGGAAGCGGAACAGGCCACCCGACAAAGCATCGCCTATCTGCGTGAGCTCGGAAATAAACAAAATCTGTTCTCCACGCTGGTTTTTCGGGCGCTGGCCCAGCACAGGCTGGGGCGTCGCTTGCAGGCGCTGACGATCATCGAAGAAGCGCTGATTCTGATGACGGAAATCACGCCCACCTACACCGCCATGGTGGCGGGCTATTCGTTTTTTGTTGAGCTTTTGCTGACCCTGGCGGCGGAAAGCGCAGCCAGTCAACGGCGCTTGTGGCTGCTGCGGGCGGAAAAGGCGACCCGGGCGCTGGAGGCCTTCACGCCCATGGCGCGGGCGGGTGAACCCCGAGCGCTGCTCATCCGCGGTCTGCTTGCGGCCCAGACAGGCGATGTTTCCGAAGCGAAGCAGCTCTGGCGGCGGGCCGCCGCCCTGGCCCGATCCACAGCCATGCCCTACGACGAGGCCCGGGCCCAATTCGAGCTGGGCCGTCATCTCGACGCGGAGGATGAGAAACGGCGCCCATTGCTGCTCGCGGCCCGGGCGGGCTTCGAGGCCATGGGAGCGGATTACGATCTGCGGCAGGTGGATGCGTTGCTGAACAGGGCGCAGCGTCCCATCACCAGGGAATAAGCTGCACCTGCATCTCGCCGTTTGTCAGCGCCAGGCCAGCGCCCGTCTCCGCGTCGTAAAAGCCGGTGACGATGCGATAATCGCCCGGGGCCAAGCCCGCGGGCGGGTGCAGCACGAAGCTGGTCTCGACGGTCTGGCCCGCCCGCCAGCCATCGGTGGGCAGTGCGCCCAGGCCCGGCAGCTCGTCATCCTGGGCGATGGGTTGCCAGTCCGCAGTCAGCCAGTGCACGAAGGCCTTGTAGGAGCGGGCGGGCGTCGTCTGGGCCTGCCAGTACAGCGTCAGTCGCAGCGTGCGGTCCGATTGGGGCGATGCCGGGGCCATATCGTAGCCGATGAGGCGGATGCCGTCCTCGAAATCAACGGCCAGGGGGATGGTGGGCGGCAGCAGGGGATTGCCCTCCCGCACGGGCGCAGTGCGCCAGCCCTGCACCCGCACATAGGTCTGCCCCGGAAAAACCTGGTCGTAGATGAGCTGGCCGTGGGCCTGCAGCCAAGCCCGGATCACGCCCTGGGGGTCGTTGACCGTGTCGTAGCCCCGCAGCAGCCACACCGTGTTGTGATCCGCAAAGAGCTGCTGCAAGCGGGATTCGGTCTGAGCCCGGCTGATGGCGTAGAAATCGCTGGCCGGGTCGCCCCAACCGATGTCGGGATCGCCGTCTACGAAACCCGCCTGCGCCACCACCGGCCCCTCGCCGACCGCGTCGGGCGGATAATCGCCCAGGCGGCCCAGCCAGCCGATGGGGTCGGGCCAATAGATGAGAAAGGCGGGGTAGAGATAGCCGGCGTCGATGAGCACGGCGTCGCGCGGGCCCAGATGGGCGTCGATGGCGGCCACAGCGCCCCGCAGATCATCCGCAGCCTCATACTCGTAGCGCCGGGTGTGATAATTTTTCAGGCTGATGGCCGCGCCCGCCAGCAGCAAAAACAGGAACACGCCCGCCAGAAAGAAGCCAAAATCCCCCTTGACGCTTCGCGTTTCCGACTGATTACTGTTTACTGAATACTGATCACTTTTTTCCCCTGTTGCGTCTTTGCGCCTTTGCGCGAGATCCTCTCCCCGGCAAAGACACTGCCGCGCCAACGTCACCAGGCCCGCGGCCAGCAGGATGGGAAACGCGCCGCTGTAAAGCTGCAAGTAGCGCACATGGTAGAGGGGCGTCAGCAGTTGCGAGACCAGGGCGATGAGGATCACCGGCCCCAGCAGCAGCGCCCACAACAGGCCCGCGGTCCAGGGATTGGACAGCTTGCTGCGAGGATTCGTGCGCGCCCGCAAGGCCAGCGCGGCCACGCCCAAAGCCACGATCCCCAGCGCCCACCAGCTCCCGGCGTTGATGGATTGGCCCAGGGTCAGGGCGGTGGCGCCCTCGCGGACGATGGTCAGCAACAACGCGCCCAGGCCCACAGGTTGCCGCCAGGGGGGCACGGGCGGATTCAGGGCCTGATGCAGAGCGTGGGGCAGCCAGGGCAGATATAAAATCAGGGCCGCGACCTGCGCCGCCAGCCAGGGCCACAGTTTGCCCCGGGCCCGGAGCCACAGCCAGGGGATGAGGGCCAGATTCAGGGCGATGAAGGTGAACGCGGTGTAGTACAGCGTCCACAGCATCAGCGCCGACGTAACGGCAATGCCGATCAGCGCTCGCCAATCTCGTCCATCCGCTTCCCAGAAATCCAGCGTGAATTTCAGCAGCAGCAGGGTTAGAAACACGCCCAGGGTGTACATCCGCACTTCCTGCGCGTACCAGATGCTGAAGGGGTTGATGGCCATGAACAGCGCCGCCAGCAGCCCCACCCGATTGCTGAACAGTCGCCGTCCCAGATACGCGGCCAGGGCCACGCCCGCCACGCCAAACCACACCGAGAAAAAGGCCAGCGCATACTCGCTATCCCCCGCCAGCATCTGCCAGAAATGCAGCAGCGCGTAGTAGAGAGGCGGATGGATGTCGCGGGCGGTGTGGGCCCACATCTCGGCCAGGGGCTTGCGGGCCAGCAACGCGCTCACCGTCTCGTCGTACCACAGGCTATCGGCGCCCAGCCGAATGACCCGCAGCCCG
>JALSPL010000221.1 GCA_026985975.1 Anaerolineae bacterium
GTGGGCGCGCTCAATGTCATCGCTCTGGCCCTCACCATCCCCTTCTTTCGCATGGCGCCCATCCCCGGCCCCGCCACGACCTAAACGCATTGCCGTTCCTCGTTGGACACAGGCAACTATGAATCGACTGAAAAAAGATTGATCTCACGCAAAGCCACAAAGTCGCAAAAAAATGCCATGGTTTCGCCAAGAAAGACTGGCTGAACCTCCATCATTTTTGTTGTTTCTGCTATCGTCGCTGCTGATTCCGACCTTTTTTTCAGGAGAACCAACCATACAACCGCCCCGCGTCAATCCGCGCTGATGAAGCCGGATCAAGCGCAGGGCGGCGCACAAGGAGGAAAGAAAGAAGATCAGCTGTTTTTCAGATCCTCGAACAGCTCATAAGCCTCATCGACGGTTGCGCCTTTGTGCACGATAGCGCCAACCGCCTGCATCATGGCCACCGGGTCTTCGGATTGGAAGATATTGCGGCCCATGTCCACGCCCGCGGCGCCTTCCTGAATAGCCCGCCAGGCCATGGTCAGCGCATCCTTCTCGGGAATCTTCTTGCCGCCGGCGATGACCACCGGCACCATGGCGGTCGATGTCACCTTCTCGAAGTCCTCACAATAATAGGTCTTGACCATACGCGCGCCCAGCTCGGCAGACATGCGGGTGGCCAGGCTGAGATAACGGGCGTCGCGATTGAGGCCGCGGCCCACCGCGGTGACGGCCAGAGTGGGGATGCCGTAACGCTCGGCCTCGTCGATGACCTTGGAAAGCCCCAGCACCGTGTCCCGCTCCGAGCTCTCGGTGCCGATCATCACCGAGAACGCGACCATGGCGACGTTCAGGCGGATGGCTTCTTCGATGCCCACCGAAACGCCCTCATGCAGCAGATCCTGATTGAGGATGCTGGTGCCGCTGGAAACCCGCAGAATGATGGGTTTGCGCAGATTCGGATCCACGGCGGCGCGTAGCGCGCCCCGGGTCAACATCAGGGCGTCGGCGTAATCGATGATGGGGTGGATGGCCTTGCGCATGTCGCCCAGGCCGGTGGTGGGGCCCATGAAGTAGCCGTGATCCACCGCATAAAAAATCGTCTTGCCGCTTTCGGCGTTGAAGACGCTGTTGAAACGATTTTGCATTCCCCAATCCATGGGAAAACCTCCTTATCGGTCAGAGTGATGATGGGAAAATTGGCGTTCAAAGATAATTACAAACTTTCGTTCAAAGCCAGGACCTTCTGGGCGGCCTGATCGTCGGTGATGAGAGCGTTGACGTAGCCGCCGCGCAACGCGCCCAGAATCGCCTGGCCCTTGCGCGAGCTGCCCGCCACGCCGATGATGGTGTCGATGCGGGAAAGCGTCTCCAGCTCTACGCCCACCACCCGGCGATTGATGTCGATATCCAGCCACTGGCCCCAAAGGTTGTAATGCTGGGCGCAGACATCGCCCACTGCGCCTTTTTCGCGGATGGCCTGGGCTTCTTCTTCGGTGACATAGCCCGCCCGCAGCAGGCTGTAGAGATCGGAGCGAGTGGAGCCGATGCCCACCAGGGCCACATCCGCGTGTTTGGCCCGTTCCAGCGTTTGCTGGATGCTGCGATCCTGCAACAGGGCGTTGCGCCCGGCCTCGCTATCGACGATAAGCGGAGCGTGCAGATGCCAGCTTCGGCATCCCAGACGGTCGCTGAGCAATTGGGCGAGGATAGGGCCGTTGGTGGGGGTGTTCTCCGAGCCGGTGGCGCCCAGCAACTGCACCACTTCCACGCCCGGCATCTTGCGCGGGCGCAGGGTGTTGATCATCTGATAGAGCGCTGTGCCCCAGGAGATGCCGATGATCATGCCATCGTGCAGGATGCTGTCGAAATAGGCCGCGGCCAGCACGCCCAGCCCGCGCAGCATCTCCTCATAGGATTTCGAGCCTCGCACCAGCACCCGCGCGGATTTCAAATGGAAAGTGGTAATGAGGGCCTGTTCCAGTTCGGGCGAATTGCGCCAGGGGTAATGCACGATGATCTCGACAATGCCTTTATCCCGGGCCTCGGTGAGCAGCCGCGAAACAGCGGAACGCGTCAGCCCGACCTCATCCGCAATCTCCTGCTGCGTCTTGTTCTGATCGTAATAAAGGGATGCGATTCGGGCCAGGTATTCCCGCCTCTGAGTGTCGTGGTCGATGATCAGGTCAGGCATGGACGCATCTCGCTGATGAAGTGAAAGGAATGTCGAGGGCGCACACACATTCGTACAAATGTGAAACAATCGTGCATATGTGATTACCGTCTCTGCACTTAGTATAAGTCATTTTTTGCAATTGTCAATAACCATCCGCTTGATTTTTGGAAAAAGTCAGGTAAAATCGTCAAATTTTCGGCTATAGTCGTTTGTAATGGGGTTGACAAACTGCCGGGGCTGTACTATGATTAGAAAACAGATGTGATATGAATTCACATTTGCGCAGATTGTATCCAAGTTTGCCATGTGCGCTCGTCATCGCCGAGCGCCAATTGTATGATTTTGCCTTTCTCCCGGAGAAATCTCGTATGGCGCAACCTGTTACGCATCCGCCCGGCAGTCCCGACCAACCGCATAATGAAACGCCTCTGGTGGCGTTGAAGAACATCTGGAAAGTGTTCGCCGGGGTGCCAGTGCTCAAGGGCATCGACCTGAATCTGATGCCCGGAGAAATCCATGCCTTGCTGGGGGGGAATGGTTCGGGAAAATCGACGACCATGAAGATCCTGTCCGGGGTTTACATTCCGGAACGGGGCGATATTTTCCTGGATGGTCAGCGCCAGGCGTTCCACAATCCCAATGAGGCCCACAAGCATGGCATCTACATGGTTCCGCAAGAGCCGCATATCTTCCCTCATCTTTCGGTGGAGGAAAACCTGTTGTTGGGACTGGATATCGATGCCAAAGAGGCCCGTGAGAAAATCAACCGCCTGGCCGAGGAGATCGGCTTCGAGAGCGGTCTTTCGGAGGAGGCTGGTTCACTGAGCATCGCCAACCAGCAATTGCTTGAGATTATCCGCGGCTTGCTACGCAAAGCGCAAATCTTGATCCTGGACGAGCCCACCTCGGCCCTCACTTTTCGCGAGGTTGAGCATCTGTTCAAACGCATGCGCACCCTGTCGCGGCGGGGCATCGGCATCTTCTTCATCTCCCACCGCCTCAACGAGGTGATGGAAATCTCCCATCGGGTGAGTGTGATGCGGGAGGGACGCATTGTGTTGGCCGCGCCCGCGTCCGAGGTCAACTCGCAGATGTTGGTGCGGGCGATGCTCCCTGAGGATGCTGACGTGCAGGCAGTGGAGAAACGGGCCCGAAACGCGCAGAGCCACGCCACGGGCGACGTGGCGCTAAAGGTGCAGCAT
>JALSPL010000222.1 GCA_026985975.1 Anaerolineae bacterium
CAATACTAAATACTGCACTCGTGATGCCGGATGCAGGCGCATGAACGCTTCCAACTCGTTTAGTATCTTGACAGTGAAATCCTTGTACGCGGAACAAAAAGTTACACAGAGAGCCACAGAGAAAAACCAAGAGCTTCACAGAGGATTTTTTAGAGATTTCTCTGTGCTTCTCTGGCAATCTCTGTGAAACTCTGTGTTCCTGTTTGGCTCTGGCTCGGCCAGGTTAGGACGCACCCTTATGAATTCATGGTGATTTCGTCCAGAAAAAATGCTGGCGTCGGAGACTCAAGGTGCATTTATCGCCATGTTAGAGATGGGTATCCCCAACGTTTTCAGACGGCAATTGATTCGTCTCTTGTCTGTCATTCTATCAGATATGTTTCGACCGGACAACACAATTGCTGATTTTGGCGTTTCTTCTACACGCTTCTTGGCCCCCACGCCCGGGACCTTGTTGAATCCAAGCCAGTATTTCAGCATGATCGGCAAAAATGACCCGCCGGGAGTGCGGCGGGCGGGGGAAATCATGTGAGAGGATAGATGGGAAAGGAGGATTTTGTCAAATCACGCTACGCGTGTTGGGCCTGCACCGCGGTGATGGCCACGGTGTTGATGACGTCGTCCACCGTGCAGCCGCGGCTGAGATCGTTGACCGGTTTGCGCAGGCCTTGCAGCACCGGCCCGATGGCGATGGCGCCTGTTTCTCGTTGCACCGCCTTGTAGGTGTTGTTGCCCGTGTTCAGGTCGGGGAAGATGAGCACGGTGGCCCGGCCCGCCACTTTCGATCCGGGCATCTTTTTCTGCGCCACGCCCGGGTCTACGGCGGCGTCATATTGCATGGGGCCTTCGATGAGCAAGTCGGGGCGCCGCGCTTGGGCCAACTCCGTGGCTTTGCGCACCCGCTCCACCTCCTCGCCATGGCCCGATTCGCCGGTGGAATAGGAGAGCATGGCCACCACCGGTTCGATGCCGAACATCTGCGCGGTCTCGGCCGAGGCGATGGCGATCTCGGCCAGTTGCTCGGCGGTGGGTTTGGGCACCACGGCGCAATCGCCATACACCAGCACCCGGTCTTCCAACGCCATGAAGAACACCGATGAGACGATCTTGAACCCGGGTTTGGTCTTGATGAATTCGAAGGCCGGGCGCAGGGTGTGCGCCGTGGTGTGGGCGGCGCCCGACACCATGCCATCCGCGTGACCCTTGTAGACCATCATCGTGCCGAAATAGGAGACATCCATCATGATGTCCGCGGCCTGCTCGGGCGTGAGGCCCTTGTGTTTGCGGAGTTGATAGTAGGTGCGGGCGTAATCCTCGAAATCAGACGAGGCGGCGGGATTGACCACCGGCGCCCGCTCTTCGGGGATGTTCAATCCCAGCTTGGCGATGAGATAGCGCACCTTTTTCTCATCCCCCAGCAGGATGATATCCACCACATCTTGTTCGATGAGGCTCTGTGCAGCCCGCAGAATGCGCTCATCATCCGATTCCGGCAGCACGATGCGCTTGCGGTCGGAGCGGGCCTGCTGCATGATGTTGAACAGGAACATGCGCGGCGGAATCCCGCGCGGCTTGATGTCGGCATAACGTTTGATCAGCGTCTCTACGTCCACATATTTGTGAAAAATGCGCAGGCTGCGAGCGATCTTGTCCTGCCGATCTACGGTGATGTAGGAACGCACGCCCCGCACTTTGGCTGCTGTGGGAAATGTCTCTTCATCCACGGCGATGATGGGCAGGGTGCTGGGCAGACCTTCCAGCAGACGCTGCACTGTGGCCGCCGGCCGCACTTTGGTGGTCAGCAGCAGCCCCGCCAGTTGCGGATAATTGTCCGAGACATGGGCCTGCAAGGCGCTGAGGATGACATCTCCCCGGTCGCCGGGGGTGATCAGCAGCGCCCGATGCCGCAGCAGTTCCAGATAGTGGTCCATCTGCATGGCGATGACCATATACTCCTCCACCCGATACTCCAGCAGATCTTCGCCATACAGCACCTCAGCGCCCAAATGCTCCACCACCTCCCGCACGCTGGGGCTGGCCAGCTTTTTGTTGGCGGGGATGACGGCCAGCACGGCCGCTTCTGCGGGCAGCGCCTCTTTCAACCCGGCCCGGATCGCGTCCAGCTTTTCGGGATCGGCCCGGTTGACAATGGTGCCCACCAGTTGGTTGCCCTTGCGCTTGAAGGATTCGATGGCCATGAGGATGGGGCTGATGATTTCATCCATGCTTTCTTTGGCCCCGCTGGCCAGCAGCAATACCGGACTGCCCAGCGATTGCGCCAGCTCCACATTGATGTCGAAATCCAGCGCGGCGGTGTCGGCGGAGAGGTCGGAGCCGATGATGAGCACGAAATCGCTTTTGTTTTCCAGCGTTTTGTATTTGGCGATAACGCCGTTGATGAGTTCATCATGCTGTCCCTGAGCCAGCAGATCCAGGGCGTCTATCTGCCGCCAGGCGTAGGTCTCTTCATATTGCCAGGGCAGATGAAAGTATTTCAGCAATAATTCCAGATTTTTATCCGTCCGGTCGGGGCCGTGGCATTTGATGATAGGACGAAAGACGCCCACGCGTTGTGTGCGTCGCAGCAGGATATCCATGATTCCCAGCGACACCAGCGATTTGCCGCAATGGGATTCGGTGGTGGCCAGATAAAGTGATTTATAATCTTCCATGGTTTGAAAATTTCCTTTGGGTTAATCCCAAAAAAGAATAAATTGTGCGTAGAAAAGCTATTGATTCTGCGCCCGGTTGGATATGCTTTGCATGAGATAATTTTTTCAGGCGCTCTAGTGTTGGATCGACTGAAAAAAGTTTGATCTCACGCAAAGCTGCCAAGGCGCAAAGGGAAATATCATGGTTTCGCCAAGGAAAAGTGGCTGAAACCACACCATTTTTGCTGTCTTCTCTATCGTCGCTGCTGATCGCGACCTTTTTTCAGGGGAGCCAGCGTTGTTCTGTCGAGATTGTATCAGTAGTTCGGGGGGCTTGAAAATGACCGATGTCAGGTTATTCCATCGCCAGCTTTTTCAGCGTCTCGGCGTCGAAGGGGTTTTGGCCCGCTTGCAGCGCCCGAATCCAGGCCCGCCGCGCGGGCGCATCATGCGCGTAAGCCCGGGGATTGGCGGCCTGATAATGATCGAGGAAGTATTGAAAATCGGCGATGGCGCCTTCGAAATCGCCCAATTGCGCCCGGGCGACGCCGCGGGAATCATGGCTGGCGCCGCTGTCGTCCAGCTCGACGGCTTTGTCGCAGAAAGGCAGGGCTGCCCGGGGCTGTTGCAGCAGGGCGTGGGTCCAGCACAGGGCGTTGTTGACGCCGGGGGAATCGGGGGCGAGGGCGTGAGCCTTTTCGAATTCG
>JALSPL010000223.1 GCA_026985975.1 Anaerolineae bacterium
CCAGGGCCTGATTGATGGCCCGGGCCCCGCGCGAGCCGCCGAAAACCAGCAGCGTGAACAGGCGGGGGTCCAGCTTGAAGATCGTTCGCGCTTCTTCGCGGCTCATGCGGCGTTGGCGCAGTTCGGGGCGGACAGGATAGCCTGTATCGTGAATTGCGGCGCCGACATCCTGAAAATATCCGGCGACTTCGGGGAACGAAACGGCGATGGCTGAGGCGTAGGGGGCCAGTCTGCGCACGCCCATGCCCGGCGTGATGTCGGGCAGGTAGATGAGAACGGGCGTGTTCTGCCGCCGGGCCGCCCACACGACCGGCCCGCACACATAGCCGCCGGTGACGAAGACGGCGTCCGGCCGCCATTGGGCCAGCAGCGTCCGCGCCTGACGGCTGCCTCGCAACATGCGCAGGGCGTTGCGGGCCAGCTTCAGGGGATTGAGGATGCGGATCTGACCGGCGCTGATGGGCGTGAAATCGATGTCAGCCCGTTGGGCAAGCTTCGCTTCCACGCCATCCGTCGTGCCCACATAGAGAAATTCCAGGGGCGCTTGGCCGGATTGTTCGGTCCAGTGGGCTTTAAGAGCGGCGACGACGGTGAGAATAGGATACGCGTGACCGCCGGTTCCGCCGCCTGACAGAAGAATTCGCATTGAGAGTGAATCGTGATTGACCGTCTTTGGAGATGTTGAGCAAGATGCCCAACCCTGCCAGCACTGTGATCAGGCTGGAGCCGCCGTAGGAGATAAAGGGCAGGGGAATGCCTGTGTTGGGGATGGTGACAGTGACCACGGCGATGTTGATGAATGCCTGCAATACAATCCAGGTGGTGATGCCAAAGGCCAGCAGCCTGCCAAAGCTATCGGGCGCCCTCAGGGCGATGCGCGTGCCCCGGTAGGCCAGGAAGAGAAACAGCGCCACCACCGCCAGCGCCCCCAGCAATCCCAACTCTTCGCCGATGACGGCAAATACGATATCGGAATGGATGGCGGGCAGATGAGCGTCGGGCAGCTTGTAGATGCTGTTGCCCAGGCCTTTGCCGAAAAGACCGCCGCTGCGGAGCGCTTCGTAACCGGCCTGCACCTGGGCGTTAGGGCTGTTCAGGGGAGAACGAAAGGCCTGCACGAATTCCGTCAGGCGTTTCATTGCATAATTATGTTGGATAATGGCGGCGGTGAACACCAGACCCATGACGCCCAGCAAGATGCCGATTTGCAGCAAGTCGGCGCCAGCGATGATGAGCATGGCCACGGCGGTGAGGGCGATGAGCACCGAAGTGGAGATGTCGGGCTGCATGAGAATGGCGATGAGAAAGATGCCCAGCAGCAGCGAGAATGGCAGCAGGCCCACCGTGACGTCGCCCAGATGATCTTCCTTGGACGCCAGCCAGGCCGCGATGTAGATGAAGATGGCCAGTTTCGCCAGCTCGGAAGGCTGAACCGATCCGCTGTTGAAGAGATGTCGTCGGCTGCCGGTGGCGCCGGTCTTGGCGATGAAGAAGATGCCGATGAGCATCAGCAACGCCAGTCCCATGACGGGAATGGCGAATTTCTGCCAGATATGATAATCCACCTGGAGGAGAATGAACATACTGGCGAGCCCCAGCGTCACCCACACCAGATGCCGGATGATGTAGTAGTAAGGCTGATCCGGATCGATGGCGTAGGAGGCGCTGAACTGCATGACGACGCCAAAGCCCAACAGGAGGAAGATCACGATCAGCAGGCCGTGATCAACGTGCCTGGGAGCGGTGTGGTTGCGGGATGGGCTCATGAGGATGTTTTGGGGGAGTGCGCTGCCATTTCTTGCCGGACAAGTTCCCGGAAATGCTGGCCGCGAGCGGCGAAATCGGTGTAGGCGTCGAAACTGGTTCCGCCGGGGGAGAGGAGGACGATTTCGCCGGGACGGGCGAGTTCGTTGGCCAGTTTTACGGCGGCGGCCAGGTCGGCGGCTGATTCGACAGCTTCCAGAGGGGAATCGGCGGGGTAGTTTTGCAAGGCTCGCTGGATGATGGGGATGGCTTCGCCGAAAGCGATGACGATGCGGGCCCGGCGCTGCGCTTCTTGCGCCCAGTCATCCCAGGGCAGATGTTTGTCGCGGCCGCCCGCCAGCAGGATGACGGGGGCGTCGAAGCTGCGCAGCGCGGCCAGCGCCCGTTCCGGGGCCGTGGCGATGCTGTCGTTGATCCAGAGAACGCCGTTGACGCGGGCGACTTCTTCCAGGCGGTGGGGAACGCCGCCAAAGGCCTGCATCGCCTCGCACATGGCTTCGGGGGTCGCCCCCGCCGCGCCGGCAATGGCCACTGCGGCCAGTGCGTTGGCCAGATTATGACGTCCGCGCAGGCGGATGTCGGCGGTGGTGAGAATGACCTGGGTCTCGCCCGCCCGCCGCAGGAAAATGCGTTCATTTTCCAGCCATGTTCCATCGCCGTGCGCGGGTTTGGCGAAGCCAAAAGTCAGCAGTTGGGCCGGGATGGGAAAGCTGCGCGTGCTTTGGCCTGCTCCGGCGGCGATGTTCACTCGCCGGGCCGCGGCCCATGTCCCCAGCATGGCGTCATCTCGATTGAGGATGGCGATGTCATCGGGGGTCTGAGCGGCCAGGATGTTGGCCTTGGCCGCGGTGTAATGGGCCATGGAGGGGTGGCGATCCAGATGGTTGGGGGTGATGTTGAGGATAGCTGCGATGTGGGGGCTGACGCCGCGATGATCGTTCCAGGGGGCGGGCGCTGCGGGCCAGGGGGCCGTGGCGTCCCAGTAAAGGAGCTGAAAGCTGGAAAGTTCCATCACCGCCCGGTCTTGCGGCGTTATGTCGGGAAGTCGTTCCAGCAGCGGGGCGCCGATATTGCCGCCCAGCCAGGTGCGAAAGCCCGAAGCTTCCAACATGCGGGCGACCAGGGTGGTGGTCGTGGTCTTGCCGCTGGAGCCGGTGACGCCGGTGATGGGGGCGGGGCAGCCCTGGGCGAAGAGCCGCGGTTCGGCGGTGATGGGAATGCGATGGGCCCGGGCCTGTTGCAGCAGGGGGATTTCCTGGGGAACGCCGGGACTGACCACGATGGCGTCGATATCTGTGAGCAAGGCCGGGGTTTGCGGCCCGATGATCAACGTCACCCCCAGATTTTCCAGCTCTTTCCGCACAGCCTGCGGCGGCGCGTGCAGATCGCTGGCGAGGACGCGGGCGCGATGCCGGGCCAGCCAGCGGGCCGCGGCCCGTCCCTCGCGGGCCAGACCGATGATGAGAATGGTTTGGAATGAAAAATCAGGATTCATACTGGGGGTCTTGGCTCCGAGCTGGATTTACTGTCGGGCGGGTTGGGCGTTTGCCACTTCCGGCGGATTGCATATCCGTCTCGGATCATT
>JALSPL010000224.1 GCA_026985975.1 Anaerolineae bacterium
CGACTTGCGACCTGCGACTTGCGACCGCATTTTCATTCTTATTGGCGAGCAAACCCTCATGGAGCCTGCTTCGTAAATAGGCCTCTGCCACGTCATTCCGAGGGAGCGAAGCGACCGAGGAATCTAGCGAAGCGCAAAAAGCTGGATATTGCGCTCGCTTCGCTCGCTAGATGCTTCGCTCCCTTCGGTCGCTCAGCATGACGTAGACGAAATTTTCATCCTTATTGGCGTGCAAACGCTCATGGCGCCTGCTTTGTAAAACTGATGATCCATGCGATGTTGCATTTTCATCCATATTGATGTTTTGCACCATTGTTGAGCACTCGAACTTCATTTCCGACGGCATCCACTCGCTTAGATAATTTGTCATGATCCCCACCCGCACAGTCAATTATTCCGTCCTCATGCCCGTGTACAACGAGGCGGCCACTCTGCGCGCCATCATCAACCAGGTGCGCATGATGCATGACTTCGACCTGGAGATCCAGCCCATGTCCGGGGACCCGCCCCGAGAGGTCGTGCATCTGCATCAAGAGATCATCGCCGTGGATGATGGGTCAAAGGACGATAGTCTGGAGATTTTACGGGAGGCTGAGGCGGAGGGCATTCTTAAGGTGTTCGTGCATAAACAGAACCAGGGCAAGGGCGCGGCCATCCGCACCGCCATCCAGCACGCCACGGGCGAGATCTTGCTGATTCAAGACGCAGACCTGGAATACGACCCTCGGGATTACCCTCTTCTGTTGCAGCCCATCCTGGAGGGCCGCACCCAGGTGGTCTATGGCTCGCGCTTTCTGGGCGGGCCGCGTAAGGCCATGCTTTTCCGTCACATGCTGGGTAACAAGTTTCTGACGCTGCTCACCAACCTGCTCTATGACTCCATCCTCACCGATATGGAGACTTGTTACAAGGTCTTTCGCAGAGAAGTGCTGGAAGGAGTGCCTCTGCACGCTCGCCGTTTTGAGCTGGAGCCGGAGATCACGGCTAAGATACTGAAACGGGGCTATCGCATCTATGAGGTGCCCATCAGTTATTCGGGCCGGGAATACGAAGAGGGCAAGAATATCACCTGGAAGGATGCGTTCCCCGCCATCTGGGCGCTGTTGAAGTATCGATTTGTGGATTAGTGGTCGCGATGGGTATGAGCTGGTATGTTTGGTTGCTTTTGGCACCGGTCCTGGTCGCGGCCGTGTTGTGGTTGTGGCGCGAGCTTCATCGCATACGCGCGCACGCGAGGGGCTTGCAAAGCGATTTGGCCGAGGCTCGACGCCAAAATGCTCGACTCATCCGGCTGCTAGACGGAGTGCGCATCAGCGCCCGCGCGGGGATTCTGCTGGTGGATGAGGAGGGGGGAGTGGCGTGGATGAGTGACAGCGCCCGGGTCTGGATGCTGCCAGGGCTTGATGACGTAAACGCACTGGACCAGTTCTCCCTTGCTCCTTCGTTGATTCCTCTGGTGCAGCGGGCGTTTCGCGAGGGGCGGGAGCAGAGCCGCCAGTTTCAGGTCGAAGATCGGGTGGTGTGGGCGCGGGCGCTTCCTGTGGGGGAGGAGGGCAGTCTGGTTGCCGTGGCTGTGGAGGATGTGACCGAGCTTCAGCGCCTGGGTCGGGCCCGCCGCGATTTCGTTGCCAACATCTCTCACGATTTGCGCACGCCCATCACCACCATCCAGCTGCTGGTGGAGACGTTGAAGCTGGGCTCCTTTGACAAACCCAAAAAAGCGCAAAAATTGCTAGACCGCATCGCGGATCAAACCCTCACTTTGCAACAATTGGCCCAGGAACTCATGGACCTGAGCATGATTGAATCGGGCCGGATGCCGCTGCGCCTCGCGCCCACACCCCTCCATGCCATCATCGAACCTGCCGTCACCCGGATGGAGACGCAGATCGAGCATAAATCGCTGCATCTGGAGCGAGATTACGATCCGGAACTGCGAGTCCTGGCGGATGAGGAAACGGTGCAACGGGTAATTCAGAACCTTTTGCATAACGCGATCAAATTTACGCCTGAAGGGGGACGCATTCGCATCGGCGCCAGCCCCGAAGGAGAGTACGTGCGGATTGCCATAAGCGATACAGGCCCCGGCATCTCCCCCGAACATCTGGATCGCATCTTCGAGCGGTTTTATAAAACTGATCCTGCGCGACAAGGCGGGGGTTCGGGTCTGGGCCTGGCCATTGCCAAGCACATCGTCGAGGGGCATGGCGGGCGCATTGGGGTGGAAAGCCCGCCGGGCAAGGGTGCGACTTTCTCCTTCACCTTGCTGAGGGCCGACTGAGCCCTTTGACCGCAAAAAAATGATGCACTACAATGGGATGATGACTCGTCGCATTGATTATCGATTTCTCATTCTTGCCCTCTTGTGGATGGCCATTATCTTTTGGTTTTCAAGCCAGCCCAAACTCTTTTACCTGCCTGAAGATTGGCTGGATGTCATCTTCAAGAAGTCGTCTCACGCTTTCGCCTATGGCGTGCTTTGGACTCTTTGGTGGTTGGCGACGGGGCGCCGGGCGTGGCTGGCGCTGGTGATCGCCGTGGGATACGCCATCAGTGATGAGTGGCATCAGACCTTTGTGCCGGGACGGCATGGGCAGTGGTTCGATGTCGGGGTGGATACGCTGGGGGCGTTGCTGGCCATGGCGCTGGCTCATTCCTCGTGGGGACGTCGTCTGCTCGCCCATCTCCCCAATTCCTGAGTTTTTCGAGCTCTGGAGGTGATTCATGAAAAAAGTTCTCAACAGTTTCGGGCGCAGCCTGGTCATTGGCATCGCAGGGCTGTTTATTCTTTTGAGCGTCGGCGGGATTGTAGGAGCCTGGTATGTCAACCGCGAGGCCGTCCATGTTACGCTTTCCGTTTTCTCCGTGGTGGAAAGTGGGGTCTCGGTGGCGGATTCGGGTGTGGGGCAGGCCCTGTCCCGAGTGCGGGATGCCCGATCGGAGATCGCACTTACCGAACAGGATATTGCCATCATCAGCCAAAACCTGAAAGAAAATCATCCCGGCCTGGTTGCGCTCAGCGAACGCCTGGACACGCGACTGGCGCCAACGGCGGGGAAACTCCAATCCTCGCTGGAACCGGTGCAAGAGAGATTGGCAGGCGTGGATGCAGTTCTGAGGGTGGCGAACAGTCTCCCATACTTTCAGGAAAAAGCGCCCGGGCTGCAAACCTTGCAAGACGCCTTGCAAAATCTCGCCGGGTTGGGAGCGGATCTGCGACAATTGCGAACGACTATTCAGGCGGCGGCTGAGGGAAAAGCGGACGCGTTGACCGATGAGACGGCGGCGCTGCTCCTTAACATCGCCCAGCGGGCCGATGAGCGCCTGGTCCGTATT
>JALSPL010000225.1 GCA_026985975.1 Anaerolineae bacterium
GCCTGAACCCGAAACAGTGGCGGCTCAGACAGCGGCCGGGCCCCTGCCCTGGGGCGTGGGTCGGGTCAATGCGTCCTGGGCCTGGGACCAGGGGATCACGGGCCAGGGCGTGGTCATCGCCGGACAGGACACCGGCTACGACTGGAGCCACCAGGCGCTGAAACTATCTTATCGAGGCTATGACGCCGGAACCGACGCGGTTTCTCACGATTACAACTGGCACGACGCCATTCATGAGATCGATCCGCACAACGCTGGCCCTAACCCCTGCGGGCTGGATGCGCCCGAACCCTGCGACGACCATGGCCACGGCACTCACACCATGGGAACCATGGCCGGCAATGATCTCACTGCGGACGCTGCGGGCTGGCCTGCGACCGCGGCGCATCCCATAGGCGTCGCCCCGGGCGCAAAATGGATGGCATGCCGCAACATGGAACGGGGCTGGGGCCGCCCTGCCACCTACATCGAATGCTTCCAGTGGTTCGTTGCGCCCTGGCCTATCGGCGGGGACCCCTTTGCTGACGGCGCTCCATCCCAGGCTCCCGATGTAATAAACAACTCCTGGAGCTGCCCCCAGGCCGAAGGCTGCACGCCCGACAAACTGGCCGTCATCGAACCGGCTCTGAACGCGGCCGACGCCGCCGGCATTCTGGTGGTGGTTTCGGCCACCAACAACGGCTCCGCCTGCAGCACCATCAAAGAGCCCATCGCCATTTATCCCCGCTCATTCACCGTGGCCGCCACCACCAGCAATGATGATCTGGCTTCATTCAGCAGCCGCGGCCCGGTGACCTACAACGGCGTCACCCGCCTGGGGCCCGATATCAGCGGGCCGGGCGTCAGCGTCTATTCCAGCATTCCCGGGGATCGCTACGGCAGCATGTCGGGCACCAGCATGGCCGGGCCCCACGTGGCGGGCGTGTCAGCGCTGCTCATGTCCGCTGAACCCAGCCTCAAAGGACAGACCGACATGCTGCGCGCCATCCTCGCCCGCACAGCCGATCCTCGCACCTCCGGCCAGGGCTGTGGCGGCGATGCGCCCGACGCCGTGCCCAACAACGGGTTTGGCTGGGGCGTCGTCAACGCCCGCCGCGCCATCGAATCATTGAGCCAGCAGGCCACCATCTCGGGCGTGCTGCAAGACGCAGCGGGGCGTATCATAACGGGAACGACAGTGACAGTCGGCGTTTACCGCTATCCATCTGGCGAAATAGCGGCCAGCGTCCCCGCGTCGCCCGATGGCAGCTATCAAATCCATCTTCCCTGGGGAAAATATATTGTGACCACCATGGAACCGGGACGGGCGCTCGTGACCGGGCCGGTGGTTGCAGTGGGAGGTCAAGAGACGCAGGCCGATGTCATCTTGCTGCCCCGACAGGCGTTTCTCCCCTTTATCCAGAAACGATAACCGTCGCTTCAGCGGGCGTGTAACCCTTTGTAACTTCGTTACATCTAATCATTCGGTTGACAGAAAGCGGCGTTCGGCCGCGTGCGCCTCACGTCAGCCACTTTTTATCTCATGCAATCTTTCTCAAACCGAGTTTAAATAAGGAGCCTATCTATTATGCCTCTCTTGAGCCCTGATGACGCCAAAGCCGTACAGGAACAATTTCAGCAAAATATCACCCGCCCGGTCAAGATGATCGTGGTCACCACCCAGCAGAACTGCATGTATTGCAACGAAGTGAAAATGCTGGCCGAGGAGCTGGCCGAGCTTTCTCCCCTGATTGCGGTGGAAGCCTATGATCTGGAACGGGACAAGCCCATTGTCGAGTTGTACGGCCTGGACAAGGCCCCCGCCATCGTGGTTGTGGCCGACGGCCGCGGCGAAGAACCGGACACCAACTACGGCATCCGTTTCTACGGCATCCCCAGCGGCTACGAATTCATGTCATTGCTGGACGCCCTGAACACCGTGGGCAGCGATGGCGCATCCATGCAACTGATGCCCGAGACCGTCGAATTTCTCAAAAGTCTGGATCGGGATGTGCACATGCAGGTGTTCATCACCCCCACCTGCCCTTATTGCCCCCGCGCCGTGATCCTGGCCCACCATTTCGCCTTTGTCAGCCCCCGCGTCACATCCGATATGATCGAGGCTATGGAATTCCAGGAGCTTTCCAATAAATACAGCGTATATGGCGTGCCTCGCACCGTCATCAACGAGGATGTGCATCAGGAAGGCGCCGTGCCCGAACCCATGATGCTACAAAAGCTAAAGGAAGCGGTGGCCGCCACGCCCGTCTAAAACCTGATCGACCTTTCACATAAAACGCCCCTCCGTTTTGGATGGGGCGTTTTTTTATGAAACGCGCTGAACCTCCGCCCCGAACTATCCGCCCGCCCGCAAACTTGACCCAAACCCCATCCTGCGGCAAACTATCCTCAAACGTCATGCGTCAAACGTCGTTTTGATCTGACCTGACGGTTAACTGCACCTTCTTGTTTGATCTTCAATCCTCCCAACTTCGTATGGAACTCCGCACCTATCTCCGCATCCTCAAACGCTGGTGGTGGATCCCCGCCGGTTTGGTCGCTCTGACGCTGATCTTTTCCCTGATCACGTTGAAACCGTGGCGGCCTCGCCCGACGACCTACGTCATGGGCATGTCCTTCAGCGTGGGCGTCAAACCGCAGCAACTGCCCGACGAGTTCACCTACGACGGCTACTACACAGCGCTCTCCTCCGAATATCTCATCGACGATTTCGGCGAGATCGTCAAAGGTTCGGAGTTTGCCGCTGCGGTCAGCGAACGTCTGGCGGATGAGGGCGTGGTCGTGGCTCCGGGCCAGATTCAGGGCGCCACCCAGACCGGCAAGCTCCACCGCATCCTCAACGTCACCATTTTTGATGGCGATCCCGAGCGCGTGCAGAAGATCGCCGACGCGGTGGCCGCGACCATGACCGAGGACGCGGATCAATTCATGCCCCGTCTGCTGGAAGACCAGGGCGCTGTTTATCTGGTCAACCGCGGGAACGTCGTCCCCATGGGCCCCAGCCTCAAACAGCGTCTGGATCTGCCCTTGCGTCTGGTCCTGGCCTTGCTGGCGGGCGTCGGCCTGGCTTTTCTTCTCGAATACCTTGTCCCCCGCATACAGACGCGCGAAGATATGGAAGCGCTGGGCATCGACGTGCTGTCAGAGATCCCCCGCGCCTGACGGCCCGAACAGCGCCAAAATCCCGGCGCTATGCTAGAATAAGCGCATCTTTCTCGCACAGAACTCCTATCGAATCCTATGGAACTCAAAGTTTATTGGCAAATCATCAAAAGGCGTGGCTGGATCATCCTGCTGGCGGCGCTGATCACCGGCGTGGCGGCTTACGGTTTT
>JALSPL010000226.1 GCA_026985975.1 Anaerolineae bacterium
CTGTTTTCAGTTGGATACGTTAGTGGTTGCCAAAAATCATTGAACGACCTGAATCAATCGTTAGTGTGCCCATGTTTCATACGGATGGAATTTACAATGTTCTTGACGCGGTGGGGATGTTTGATGCCTTTGGCCGCCAGCTCATAACGATCGGTGCCGGCCGACGCAAACTTGATGGTTCCATAGCCCAGCAGCCGCTGATAGAACCGTTGCTCGACGTCAACCGTTCGGATATCAGCAATAAATATCTCGCGAAAGTCCTTATCAAGGATGCCTGTCTCCAGAATCACCTGTCGATCGGTGATGCGAAGCAGCAGGGCGTAACGCTGCCAAATGGCGATGAATATGGGGAAAATCAGCCATCCGAAAGCGAAAAGCCAGGCATAATTCCACCAGGAGGGGCGTGCTTTGTAAATGGTTCGATCATATCTCATGGCAGAAACGGCCTCCCACCGCAGTCATCTTTTGTTATGTGCCTGTAACCCGGTATTGCCGAAGTGGAGATGTCCGGCTGGACAAAAGCGGGAATGCTTCAATGATCAAATTTCATCATATCACCGGGCAAATCGCAAATATCCAACGTGCAAAAAAGACTGATGTGCGATTCGACTGAAATCGCCGAGATTATCCAGCGTGGCGATCACGCCTCCCGGCTCATAGATCACCAACGCGCCTTTATCCAACCATTCATCCCAACCATTCTGTACAGGATGAATAGTCAGCCGCCGTCCGGGAACGTCACAATAAGTCTGTTTGAAAATCCAGAAGCGTTGAATCTCGATGCAACCGGGCGTTAAAATCACGCGAAAACCGACCCACTTCACGACATCCACAAAGCCGATGGCCATGAAAAAGAGTGCGGCGCCTTCGCAGAGCATCTTCGCAGTGTATGATTTTTGCTCAGGCAGTATTCGAATTTCCAGCAGGAAAACCAGACTGACGAAAAACAGCAACAAGTCTGGCAACAAGGTGATGGTATGCTGACGGGTGACAATCTTTTCATTTCTTCCATCCATCATCCACCTCCGGGGGGAATGGGCTGGCAGAATTATGAGACTGAGGGCGTCGTTGGCCTCCTTATTCCGTATTGCGGGTCAAAAACAAGATAACAGCGAATGAGAAAATAAAATCAGCTTTATTTTAAGTTTAGTCGAGCTGCATCATTTTTTCCTGACGCCCGGGCGCTGTTTACCCGACGAGCGCCGGACGGGATCATGACAATCCTGTCATAACGCCGATCAAGCGTCTTTGATCGTTTGGTGAGAAGCCTTTTTTTAGATAGAATGGAGTTGATCTTCCTTTTCTGTCACTCACATCCAATTCGCCACCGGAATTCCCTCCATGTCTCATCATCAAGATGAACTCGACGCGCTGTTGCGACGCATTGCCGATCTCTCTGACGAAAGCCTGATTTTACTTTCTCAATACATCAGCTTCCTCAAGTGGCAGGAGGAGCAGTGGCGTTCGCCCGAAGAGTGGGAGAATCAGGAGGCCAATGAGGTGGCGTGGGTTTACGATCTCATCGAGCATTTCCATCAGGCCCGTCGCGCCGCGACGCTCGATCCCAAAGGCATGGAGATCAAGGTTGCGCCCGCCAGTTGCGAGGGCGTCATTCGCCCGGCCATCTGGCAGCATCCGCCGGTGAAAGGGGAGTCGGTATTGGAATATCAGGTGGAAGCGCCTCTGGATCTCGATGTGCTCAAGCTGAAATTTGTTGCTGGCGTGCGCGATGGCACCTTGCTTTCTGATGATAACCAGGTGGCTTTTCGGGTGCGTGTGAACGGGCGTCTGTTGTGGACGCATCTGAAAGACGCCGCAACCTGGGATGATTTTCTGATCGATCTTCCTACGCTTTCCGGACAGACCATGGTCATCCAGCTCATCACCGACGCCCTGGGCAACAGCCGCTGGAATTGGGCTGTGTGGGGCGAGCCGCAGCTTCTGGGCATGAGATTCTGATCGATTTCCGGATGCAAGTCGCCCGATCATTACAATCCCATATTCCCATCTGATTTCCTTCAATCATTGATCTTCAATCATTTTTCAGGAGGACGACGATGTCTGACTTCGAATTTGGCGGGGAGTTCGTCTGGTTCCCCACGCCCGACTATGTGAACGACAGCCATGTCCAGCGCTTTATGCAGGCTCACGGCTTCGCCGACTGGGACGCGCTGCATGAGGCCGCGATTGAAGATGTCGGCTGGTTCTGGGACGCCATGCTCAAATACCTGGACATCCGGTTCTACAAACCCTACGACCAGATCGTCGACCTCTCGCGGGGCAAACCCTGGGCGCGCTGGGCCATCGGCGGGCGGATGAACATCGTCCACAACTGTCTGGACAAATGGATGGGCACAGAGATCGAGAGGAAGGTCGCACTGCGCTGGGAGGGAGAAGAGGGGGCGGTGCGCGTATACACCTACCGCCAGCTCTTTGACGAAGTCAACCGCACGGCCAACGCCCTGCGCAGCCTGGGCCTGGGCAAGGGAGACGCCATCGGTCTCTATATGCCCATGACGCCCGAGATCGCCGTCGCCCTGCTGGCCATCGCCAAGATCGGCGGCGTCATCCTGCCCCTGTTTTCCGGCTACGGCGCCGGGGCGGTGGCCACCCGCCTGGCCGATGCCGAAGCCAAAGCGGTTTTCGTCTCCGATGGCGCCTATCGCCGCGGACGGATCGTCAACATGAAATCGGTGGCGGATGAAGCGCTGCAACAAGTTCCCAGCGTGCAGCATGTCATCGTCCACCGCCGCGTCGGAGCCGATATCCCCTGGATCGAGGGGCGCGACCACTGGTGGCATGATCTCATCCCCGATCAGTCCGCTGAGGCCTCCACTGAGGTCATCGAAGCCGAAGATCTGATCATGATCATCTACACATCGGGCACCACGGGCCGGCCCAAGGGCGCGGTGCACACGCACATCGGCTTCCCCATCAAGGCCGCCACCGATATGGCCATGGGCCTGGACCTGCGCCGGGAGGATACGCTTTATTGGATGACCGACATGGGTTGGATGATGGGGCCGTGGGAGGTGTTCGGCGCATTGATCTTGGGCGCGACCGTGGTTTTCTATGATGGCGCACCCGATTATCCCGATGTAGACCGGTTGTGGAAGCTGGCCGCGGAGCACGGCGTCACCCATCTCGGCGTGTCACCCACGCTGATTCGGGCGCTGATGGCCCACGGCGAAGGGCCGGTCAAGAAGCATGATCTCTCCCGCTTGCGGGCTTTTGGCTCCACCGGCGAGCCCTGGAATCCCGACCCCTGGATGTGGCTCTTCCGGGTGGTGGGCGAGGGCAAGCGCCCCATCATCAACTATTCGGGCGGCACCGAGATCTCGGGCGGCATCGTCATGGGCAATGTGGTCAAGCCCCTGAAACCCGCGGCCTTCTCCGGCCCCAACGTGGATATGGCCGCGGATGTGGTGGATGATGAGGGCAACCCGGTGCGGGGGCAGGTGGGCGAACTGGTCATCCGCCAGCCCTGGATCGGCATGACTCGCGGCTTCTGGAAAGACCCCGATCGCTATATCGAGACCTATTGGAGCCGTTTTCCCGACACCTGGGTGCATGGCGATTTCGCAGCCATCGACGCGGACGGCCAATGGTATATTCTGGGGCGTTCCGATGACACCATCAAGGTGGCGGGCAAGCGTCTGGGCCCGGCCGAAGCCGAGAGCATCCTGGTCAAACATCCCGCCGTGCTGGAGGCGGGCGCCATCGGCGTCCCCCACGCCATCAAGGGTTCGGCCCTGGTGCTGGCAGTGGTGCTGGCCCCCGGCTATGCCCCCTCCGATGAATTGGCCGGGGAGTTGCAGGATCTGGTGGTGGCGGGCCTGGGCAAAGCCCTCAAACCCCAGGACATCTTCTTCGTTCCCGATCTGCCCAAGACTCGCAACGCCAAAGTCATGCGTCGCGTCCTGCGGGCAGCCTATCTCGATTTGCCAGCGGGCGATCTCAGCGCCCTGGTCAATCCCGATGTGGTCGAGGAAATCCGTCGTATCGGGCGCGAAAGCCGGAGGTAATCGATTGTCGCAGCGATTACGCATCGGGAGCAGTCTGTTTCTATTGATCCTGACTGTGTTTCTGATCCAAATTCGATGCTTATCCCCGGTCCAGGCCCGGCCCCCGGCGCCCTCCGCGTCGTCCAAAATCCTCTCCGTCTGGGTTCTGGGCGATAGTCTTACCCTGGGACTGTACGCATCTTCCGAGGAGACCACTTACCGCCAACGACTCTTTCAAGCGCTGCAAACCGAACATCCCGGCGCCGTTCGATACATGCTCTGGCAAAGCGTTTGCACCCTGGGGGGGCTGGAAAAACGCTGGGATGAGTTGCCGGGCAAGCCCGATATACTCTTCATCGAGATAGGAATTCATGCGCTGCAGGATGGCGGCCAGCCCAATGCCACTGGCATCGACGATTATTGCATTCCGGTTCCCAAAGAGGTGTGGCAGGAACGCTATGGCGCCATGCTCGATCGCATCCAGAACGACGCTCCCGGCGTAAAAATTGTGGTTGGGACCATTCCCTGGTGCAACTGGCAACCAGATAGCGCTTTCTTTCAAGAGGCGCTGACGTATAACGCCTGGATTATCGCCGAGGCCCGCAAACGCGACATTGCCGTAGCCGACCTCTGGAGCGCCACCGTCAATAAGGTCGACGGCATTTCCACCCCTGAACAGACCAGCATTTTCCCGCCTTATCACGGAGATCAGTTTCATCCCAACGATCTGGGACATCGGCGACTGGCCGAAACTTTTTTGCAGGCCTACTGGCGCAACGCATATCAGATTTTCACGCCTCTTCAAACCTTCAGTCGATAGCTATTTCATTCCTTCCCCCACCACAGGAGCAAAAATATGGACTTTACCCTCGACAGTGAACACCGCATGTTGCAAGAGATGATCCGCGATTTCGTGGAGAAGGAGGTGAAGCCGCGGGCTGCGGAAGTGGATCGGGAGCACAAATTCCCGCGGGAGGCCATCGAGAAAATGGGGCCGCTGGGCCTGCTGGGCCTGAACGTGCCCGAAGAATGGGATGGCGCCGGCTCGGATACTCTGGCCGCTGCGCTCCTCTATGAGGAATTGGGCCGGGGCTGCGGCTCCACCGCCCTCACCGCCGAGGCCCATCTCAGCCTGGGCTGCGCTCCTTTCGTTCTTTATGGCAGCGATATGCTCAAAGACAAATTTCTGCGCCCGCTGGCCACGGGCGAGATCTTGGGGGCGCTCAGTCTCACCGAGCCGGGCGCGGGCTCCGATCTCAAGGGCGGCGTGCGCACCAAGGCCGAAAAAGTCGGGAATGAGTGGGTGATCAACGGTTCCAAAATGTGGACCACCAACGCCTCGGTGGCGGGCGTCATCGTTTTTCTGGTGCGCACCGATCCTGCCGGCGGCTCCCGCTCCCTGAGCATGATCGCCGTGCCCACCGATACGCCCGGCCTGCACATCCATCCCGCCGAGCGTAAAATGGGGTTGCACGGCTGCAAAACTCATGCCGTCACCCTGGAGGATGTGCGCGTGCCCCTGGATTATCTGGTGGGCGAAGAAGGCCGCGGCCTGCATCAGGCCCTGGCGGTGCTGGATGGCGGTCGGGCGGGCATCGGCGCCCTCAGTGTGGGCCTGGCTCAGGCGGCATTCGAAGAGGCTGTGAAATACGCCAAGGAACGCGAAGCGTTCGGGGGACCCATTGCCAACTTGCAGGCCATTCAATTCAAGCTGGCCGATATGGCCACCATGATCGACGCCGCCCGCTGGACTATCTATCGCGCCGCATGGCTAAAAGATCAGGGCCAGCCTTTCTCGCAAATCGCCGCTCAGGCCAAACTCTTCGCCACCGAAATGGCGGACAAAGTCTGCTGGGAAGCCATCCAGATCCACGGCGGTTACGGCTACTCCGCCGAATTCCCGGTGGAGCGCATCTATCGCGATAATCGCCTCATGCTCATTGGCGAGGGCACCAGCGAGATCAACCGTCTGGTCATCGCCCGCCATGTGCTCAAATAACAAGGGGGCGTGACTGCCAGCCATCCATGATAAAAAAGCCGGCCCAGACGGGACCGGCTTTTTATCGTTGCTGATGGCGCTAGCGCCGTTTTTTCGACTTGCGTTTTTTGGGCTTGCGGCGCCCGCTGCGGACGGGCGCGCCTCCGGCCGAAACGGGCTGCTTGGGCGCAGGCGGGGCCGTGCCGCCCGCCATGTCGCTCTTCATATGACAATCCTTATACTTCCTGCCGCTGCCGCACCAGCAGGGATCATTTCGGCCCAGTTTCGGCCCCTGGCGGCGCTGCGGCGCGGGCTTGCCGCCATTGCCGCCCGAGCTGGGATGCACAGCCTGAACCGGCGCCCGCTTCTGCTCGCGCACCAGCTCCACCAGGAAAATCTGCGTCACCACATCTTCCTGAATCTGCTCCATCAGGTCGGCGAACATATCGAACGCCTCGCGTTTATAGGCCACCAGCGGGTCTTGTTGCGCCACGGCCTGCAAGCCGATGCCCTCGCGCAGGATGTCCAGATCGGTCAGATGGCGCACCCATCGCTTATCGATGGACTGAATCATGAGGAGGCGCTCGATGCGACGCATGTCTTCTGCACCCAGCCGCTGCTCCTTGGCGTTGTAATTCTCCGCGGCGATCCGTTGCAGGCGTTCCGCCAGCTCCTCGCGACTGAGGCCCGTCCAGGCCTCCACGGTCTCATGGGCGGGCAAGGGCATCACCCGCAGCGCCGCCTGGTGCAGGGATTTTAGATCCCAGTCCTCGGCGTATTTGGCCGACGTGTAGCGCTGAACCAGGTTTTCCAGGTAATGATCGACCATGCGCAGGATGGTGGGTTTGAGATTGGGCTCGGAGAGCACCTTGCGGCGCTGGTCATAGATGACCTCGCGCTGCTTGTTCACCACGTCATCATATTCGAGGACGTGCTTGCGCATGTCGAAGTTGTAGCCCTCGACCCGGGTCTGGGCCTGTTCGATAGCCTTGCTGACCATGCCCGCCTCCAGAGGCATGTCCTCCTCCACGCCCAGACGATCCATGATCCTGGCCAGCGAGCTGCCGCCAAACCGCCGCATCAGATCATCCTCCAGCGACAGATAGAAGCGGGACTGGCCGGGGTCGCCCTGGCGCCCGGCGCGGCCGCGCAACTGGTTGTCGATGCGGCGGGCCTCGTGGCGCTCGGTGCCGATGACGTACAGGCCGCCCAACTGACGCACCTTGTCCGCATCCCGTTTGGTTTGCTCCCAGCGCTCTTTTAATGCTTTCACCCACGGCGCATTGATTTTTGGGGTGGGATCCTCGCCCTTGCGCAGCATATCAACCACGTCGGTCCAGTCGGCTTCGGAGATTTCGCTGAGCTCATAGCCTTGCTTGCGCAGATCTTCACGGGCCAGATTTTCGGCATTGCCGCCCAGCAGGATATCGACGCCGCGGCCGGCCATGTTGGTGGCGATGGTGACTGCACCCGGACGTCCGGCCTGGGCGATGATCACCGCCTCCCGCTCATGATTCTTGGCGTTCAGCACCTCGTGAGGGATGCCGCGCCGTCGCAGCAGCGTGGAGATGTACTCCGAGGTCTCGATGGCGCTGGTGCCCAGCAGAATAGGCTGGCCCGTTTTGTGCGCCCGTTCGATCTCCGTCATCACCGCCTTGAACTTGGCCCGCTGCGACTTGAACACCATGTCGGGATGATCGACGCGCTGCACCGGCACATTGGTGGGGATGACCACCACATCCAGATTGTAGATGCGGTGGAATTCTTCCTGCTCCGTGGCCGCGGTGCCTGTCATACCGGCCAGTTTGCGATACATACGGAAGAAATTCTGGAAGGTGATGGTGGCCATGGTCAGGTTCTCGCGACGCACCTTCACCCCCTCCTTGGCCTCGATAGCCTGATGCAGGCCTTCGGAGTACCGTCGCCCGTGCATCAATCGGCCCGTGAATTCATCCACGATGATGATCTCGCCATTCTTGACGATATAATCCTTGTCTCGCTTGAACAGAACATACGCTCGCAGGGCGTTATCAAGATAAGGCGCCATCTCCGCATATTCGGGATCATACAAGGTCTTATCCTCGGGAATGCCGATCCAGTTTTCTATCTTGCGCAGCCCCTCTTCGGTCAGGGTCACCACCCGGTCTTTCTCGTCGACGGTGTAATCTCCCGGGCCATCCTCCTCTTCCTGTGGAACCAGGCGGGGCATGAGCTGGGCGAAGCGGCGATAGAGATCACTGGATTCCTGGGCCGGGCCGGAGATAATCAACGGCGTGCGGGCCTCGTCGATGAGGATATTGTCGATCTCGTCGATGATGGCGAAATTCAGCGGGCGCTGCGTCATCTGCTGAATATCCGTGACCATGTTATCTCGCAGATAATCGAACCCGAATTCGTTATTCGTGCCGTAAGTGATGTCCGCCAGATACGCTTCGCGTCGGGTGATGGGCCGCAGGTTGCGGAAACGATCATCCTCATTGGGGTACTCGGGGTCATAGATGAACGAACCCTGATCGGGGTTCCCGGCCCCGCTCTGGATGACCGCGGCGCTGACGCCCAGGAAATGGTACACCGGGCCCATCCACTGCACGCCGTATTTGGAAAGATAATCATTGGGCGTGACCAGATGCACGCCCCGGCCCGTCAGTGCATTGAGATACAAAGGCAGCGTGGCGACCAGGGTCTTGCCTTCGCCGGTCTTCATCTCGGCGATTTTGCCCTTGTGCAGCACAATGCCGCCGATGAGCTGTACATCATAATGTCGCATCCCCAGCGCCCGCACCGCGGCCTCTCGCACCACGGCAAAGGCGCTGGGCAGGATCTCCATGAGGATGTCCTCTTCCAGTTGGCGCAAATCCTCGTCGGTGCGTTCGATCTGGCGTTTGATGCGATCGATATCGCTGGGATCCTCAGTCTCCTTTAACTCCTCTCGCAATGCCTCCAACTCCTGGCGCAGGGGCGCCGTCTCCTGCACGATTTTCTCGCGGAATATCTCAGTCTGAGCTCGCAGATCATCATCGCTGAGCTGCTTTATCTCGGGCTCCAGCGCGTTGATCTCATCCACCAGAGGACGAATTTGTTTGATGAATTTCTCGCTGGGATCGCCAACGACTTTCTTGAATAGATTTTTGAACATATCAGATACTTGGTGATGTCGTTTGAGGGTGGTTTTCTTGCCTGTTGCCGGGGCGTAACGCAAAACGTCAAACGTCATAGTTCTAACGCTGCCGTGACGTTTGACGCATGACCCTGGCGACGATGGTGAAGGATGCGCTCATCGTCCTGTTTAGATGACTGTCCTGCCGGGAAAAAGGTTCCCGCAAAACGCTAACGCTTCATTATAGCACAGATTGGCAAATGCTCCCCGGTGTGACCGTCGCCGAACAGCGCAACGTCCCCTCAAAATGGCAATGAGAGGACGTTGGCGTTACATGAGACCTGAGCGTCAGATATGCGGCCGCAGGGCTCGCAACTGCCGGAACAGCTCCTTCTCCTGCTCGGTCAGGTTCTTGGGCAGTTTGGCCGACGCCTCGACATAGAGATCGCCGTGCTTGTCAGGCTTTTTTACATTGGGCATGCCCTTGCCCCGCAGCCGGAAAACTTTGCCGTTGTCGGTCTCGGGCGGGATGTTGAGGATGAGAGGGCGATCCAGCGTGGGCACCTGCACCTCGCCGCCCAAAATCATGGTGTAGAGGTCCACGGGCAGTTTCAGGCGCAGATTGTCGCCCTCCCGCTGAAATTGGGCGTGGGGAGCCACCGTGATCTTGAGATAGAGATCGCCAGGCTTGCCGCCGTTACGGCCCGGCTCGCCCTTGCCCGCCACCCGCACCCGGGAGCCGGTCTTGACGCCCTTGGGGATTTTCACCTCGATGCGTTCGCCATCCAGTTGCAGGGTGCGAGAAGAGCCGCGATAGGCTTCCTCCAGGGTGATGGTGACCGGATGCTCGATGTCGCGGCCGCGCATGGGCCGGGCGTATGCGCCCGAGGTGCGGGCGCCGCCGAAGCCAAAATCATCGAAGCCTGCGCCAGCGGCCCGACTGCGCCCGCCGCCTCTCATGCCGAACAGGGTCTCGAAGAAATCAGAGAAACCGCCGCCAAACATCTGCTCGAATTCTTCGGGAGAGACGGTGCGATAGGAGGGGCCGCCGCCCGGTGCGCCCGCTCCGCGGGCCCCGGCGCCATACTGCCGCCAGAAGTCCTCAGGACGCCCGCCCGCGCCGGTGAAGTTCTTCCACTGCGCGCCGAACTGATCATACTTCTTGCGCTTTTCAGGGTCGGAGAGCACTTCGTAGGCCTCGTTGATCTCCTTGAACTTCTCCTCAGCCCTGGGGTCATTGGGATTGGCGTCAGGATGATACTCGCGGGCCAGTTTACGGTACGCCTTTTTTATTTCTTTATCGGTGGCCGTTTTGGGCACGCCGAGGATTTGATAGTAGTCCTTGTATTCCATAACACCTCACGGTGGGATGAAAGATTGATAATTGATGATCAATGATTAAAGTCCCGCAGGCAAGCAGACTTGTGCGCTTTAATCTTTAATCATCAATCATTGATCATCTTACTGCGCAACCAGCACGCGGGCGGGGCGGATGACGCGGCCATCGATAGTATAGCCTCGCTGCATCACTTTCGCCACATGCCCGGCGGGCGTGTGGGGAGCGTCGATGACGCCCACAGCTTCGTGCAATTCGGGATTGAATTCCTCGCCCGCGGGGTCGATGACCTGCACGCCGTATTTGCTCAGGGTGTCCAGAAAAGCCCGCAGCGTCAGCGCCACGCCCTGGCGCAGACTTTCGGCGTCGCTGTCGGCGTCACTATGGCTCAGGGCCGCTTCCAGATGATCGGCCAGGGGCAGAAAATCTTGCAACATCTGAATACGCAGGTCGTCGCTGCGCTGGGTGAAGCGTTTTTCGATGCGCTTTTTGGTGTTCTCAAGATCCGCTTGCAGGCGAGCGTATTGCTCCTGCCAGTCGATCTCCTTTTGCTGTTCGATCTCGTCAGTTGAGATGGTTTGAGTGCGTTGGTCTTGTTGCTGTTTCATAGGCGGTTGTTCGTCCTCTCGCAGGGTTCCCGGCGCGGACGATTCCTTTTTGGCGGGGTCTCCGGCCCGGCGCACCTTGATGCGCTTCACGGGCCTGCTGCGCCGGATGATGTAAGGGTTATTGCGAGGATCGAGGAAACGGCGGAAATAGGGATCGTAGAGGGGCATGATGATGTGGTGGGGAGTCGGAGGGGTGGGGATTCATAGAAATACGATAGAGATTGATGGAAATTCGGTCGAGATTCTAGCAAGCCAATCTCAACGAATTTTCAATCTCTATGAATCTCCATGCTGATTGGCAATGCAAAACGGGCGGGAAGTCATGGCGACTCCCGCCCGCATAGTGGTCAGGCAAACCGCGGGCCACGCCCGCAGCGAGGCGGGACGTGACCCAATGGGGTGTTTAGACTTCCCGGAAGTCGCCTTCGACGACCTCTTCATCGCCGCCAGCAGCGGGGCCGGGTTCGGCGGAACCGCCGTCAGCGCCGGGCGTGGGGCCAGCCGTCTGCTGGCTGTAGAGTTGCTGGCTCAGCGCGTGACTGGCCTGCTGCAACTGCTCGGTGAGGGTGCGGATGCGGTTGGCGTCGTCGCCCTCCATGGCCTGCTTCAGCTCGTTGATCAGGTTCTCGATCTGGCCTTTTTCGGTGACCGGAACCTTGTCGCCCAGCTCTTTCAGCATCTTCTCGGTGGCGTACACCGTGCTATCGGCGGTGTTGCGGGCGTCGATGAGTTGCTTGCGGGCCTCATCCTCCGCCTCGTGGGCCTTGGCTTCCCGCACCATCTGCTCCACCTCATCCTCGCTGAGGTTGGTGGTGGCTGTGATCTTGATGCCGGTTTCCTTGCCCGAGGCCTTGTCTTTGGCGGTCACGTGCAGGATGCCATTGGCGTCGATATCAAAGGTGACTTCGACCTGGGGCACGCCGCGAGGCGCAGGCGGGATGCCGTCCAGGCGGAAGGTGCCCAGCAGTTTGTTATCCTTGGCCAGGGGGCGCTCGCCCTGCAACACATTGATGTCCACCGCTGTCTGATTGTCTTCAGCCGTGCTGAAAATCTCGGTCTTGCGGGTGGGGATAGTGGTGTTGCGGGGAATGAGCACCGTCATCACGCCGCCCAGGGTCTCGACGCCCAGACTCAGCGGGGTCACATCCAGCAGCAGCACATCCTTAACCTCGCCGGCCAGCACGCCCGCCTGGATGGCGGCGCCGATGGCCACCACTTCATCCGGATTCACCGATTTGTTGGGCTCTTTGCCGGTGAGGCTGCGCACCAGGTCCTGAATCATGGGCATGCGGGTGGAGCCGCCCACAAGGATGACCTCATTCAGGTCGCCGGTCTTGAATCCGGCGTCGCGCAGGGCCTGCTCGAAGGGGCCGCGGCAGCGCTCCACCAGGTCTTCGGTCAGTTGCTCGAACTTGCTGCGGGTGAGCTTCAGTTGCAGATGCTTGGGGCCCGAGGCGTCGGCGGTGATGAAGGGCAGGTTGATCTCGGTCTCCTTGACGCTGGAGAGCTCGATCTTGGCCTTTTCGGCCGCTTCGCGCAGCCGCTGCAATGCCTGCCGATCCTGTCCCAGATCGATGCCCTGGTCTTTCTTGAATTCATCCACCATCCAATGAACGATGCGCTCATCCCAGTCATCGCCGCCCAGATGGGTGTCGCCGGCGGTGGACTTCACCTCGATAACGCCGTCGCCCACTTCCAGGACGGAGACGTCGAAGGTGCCGCCGCCCAGATCGAAGACCAGGATGGTTTCTTCCTTCTTTTTGTCCAGACCATAAGCCAGCGCCGCTGCAGTGGGCTCGTTGATGATGCGCTTTACTTCCAGACCAGCGATCTTGCCTGCGTCCTTAGTGGCCTGACGCTGGCTG
>JALSPL010000227.1 GCA_026985975.1 Anaerolineae bacterium
AACGTCTGTTTTTCTGAGATAGCGGTGATTACCCATATCTTACAAAAGCCGCGTCGGTCGTAGACTTTCGAGGTCTGCGAGACCTCGAAAGTCTGGTGGAGCAGTGGCAAGCGGGCCTTGTTATCGACTTATGGGTGATCACCGCCTGAGATAGGCTTGACGAATGGGCGTTAAGTCAGTATACTTGTTAATTGCAACGCCGAAGTGGCGGAATAGGCAGACGCGACGGTCTCAAACACCGTTGAGCATTGGCTCATGTGGGTTCGAGTCCCACCTTCGGCACCTTGTTAATGATGATGCTGCTATCAGTTCATTGCCCCACATTATAGCACATCCTGGTACAGGAGCCAGAGGGATGCACATTTTCTGAAGAAGATCTTCGGATATCGGCGCACTTCTCGGCTCCTTTCTTGTCTGTCGGCCCTCGCCAAGGCTACACCCGCCTGATAGACATCCTCTTATTGACAACTCTCGTAATCTCCTGCATATGAAAAACAAAAAAAGAAATGTCTGGTTGATTGCCATGATCGGCATCATTGCGGGCTTTTTAGTGGGACTATGGGCTGGCTCCCAATTCCTGCCCCGCCTGCAACCAACCCAACTCAGCGATCTTTCCGGCGACCAGCAGGATCAGTATGTCTCTCTGGTGGCTTTGGGGTATAACGCCACCGGCGACTTCGATAACGCCGTCGAACAGCTCAACCATCTCAATGCGCCCAATCTGGAATTGCTGGTTTCGGGCGTGTTGGAACGCGCCGCCGGGCAGGGACGCCCCCCTCAGCAACTGGCGGCGCTGGCGCAATTGGCGCTGAAGCTGGGCGCTCCGCAAGCGGCGCTGGCGCGTTATTTGCCCACGCCCACGCCTTTGCCCACAGCCACGCCAACGCTGGTCCCTCCCACGCCCGTTCCTCCCACGCCCGCCAGCTCCTCGGCGCCTGCAGCGACGGCAACGTCGCAAGAAGTGGCTGAAGCGCAGCCCACCGCCACCGCTACGCTGGCGCCCACCGCCACGCCCGAGCCGCACCCCATGGTCGTGGCCGGCAAGACCATCAACGTCCGCGGCGGGCCCGGCACCGGTTACGCCGTAGTCGGCTCGTTGAACAATGGCGACAACGTTCGCATCGTAGCCAAAAATGCGGCGGGCGATTGGTGGCAGATTCGCCTGCCCAACGAAGTGTTAGGCTGGGTTTACAACGCCATCGTCTCCATCACCGGCGACACAACAGGCGTTCCGGTGGAAGCCAATATCGCTCCGCCTCCGGCCACGCCCACCCCCTCGACGCCGCCAACGCCCACCACGCCCCCCAAGCCCGATGTCGATTTCGTTGTGGCGGGCGTGCGCCTGTGGGGCCCGCAGGAGAATGGCGGCTATTTCGACGGCCCCTCCCTTCATTGCGGCGAAAAGCGTCAATTACGCGTCAAGGTAGTCGACGCCAACGGCCAGCCGCTGAACGGCGTGACAGTCCTGGGCATCTACAGCCACGTAGAACAGGTTACCGGCTCCAAAGGCCCGGGCATGGCCGAGTGGATTCTGGGCGACGGTGACGGTTTGCGCGTGGTGCGGGCCGCCGATGGCAGCCCCGTCGTCAGTCAAACCGCCGAGGGCCTGGTCACGGATCCCCACCGCATTTCCGACGAAGCATTCATCGCCGCGGGCTACTGTTCCGACGCCGCCAGTTGTCAGGCGCTACGCGATGGCAACGCCTGTCATGGCCACTATTCCTGGGACGTCACCTTCCAGAGAACCTATTAATTCGGTTTTTCTCCTTCGGGCGCTTATCGCGCCCTTGTTTTTATGAAGCTTCTTTCATTTTGGAGCTTTGACAGATTTTGGGGTAAGCTTACCCCATTCTCCCCGGGCTGCGTCTCGGGGTATTCTGGCCTCACAAAGACTTAAACCCTCTTTGACGGCCAAAATAAGGAGGTAAAACGCCACGTGATTTCAAACTTAGTGAAACGCGCCACGCTCTTTGCCGGTTTGACGGAGACGGAGCAAGCGGTCATCGCCCGGCACATGCGTATGCAGCATTTTGCAGCGCATGAGGTCATCTATGCTGAGGACGATCCCAGCTCTGCGCTCTATCTCATCGAACAGGGCGGCGTGCGTCTCAATGTCGGTCCGATTTCGTTGGCCACATTGGGTGCGGGCGCCACTTTCGGCGAATCGGGCGTCTTTTTGGGACGCCGCCGCGCTGTTTCCGCTGAAGCAACAAACGACACAGATGTGTGGGCGCTTTCCCGCGATGATCTGGAACAAATCGTCCTGGAGCGCCCTGCTATCGGCATCAAACTCTTGCGTAATTTCGGTTCGCGCATCATTCAGGTGGAAAAATACCTGATAAACGATCGTCTATCCCAGGCCGAAACGCTGAGCGCTTTGAACGCCGAGGAAATGCAGGCGCTGGCCGCACATCTGGAACTGGAAGACTTTATCGCCGGACAGGCCATTTATCAAGAAGGAGACGCCCATCGCGGCTTCTTCGTGCTGGAAGATGGCGAAGTGCAGCTACAACGCCCGGACGGAGAGACGCAGGTCCTCAGGCCCGGCGATGTGTTCGGGCTGGACGCAACCATCGCCGACAGCAGGTATGAGGAAAGCGCCATCGCCCGCACCGACGCCGCCGCCTGGCAACTGGAACGGGACAGCCTGGAAGAAATCCTGACAGAGCATCCAGAATTCCTCTCTCACCTCAGCGCCAGCGTCCGCACCGCGCTGCCCGTCAGCGATGAAGAGCTGGCTGTCGCCCGTCTGCGGGCCCTGCCCCTCTTTGCCGGGCTGGATGATAACACGCTGCTGGCTATCACTCGACGGCTGGTTGTACGCCCGGTGGCGGCTGGCGAGATTATCTACAAAGAAGGCGATGTCGGCGATGCGCTCTATCTGGTCGACAAAGGACGCGTCGAGATCGTGGGCAGCGTCAGCCGCAAGGGCCAAGTGCTGGCCCGGCTCAACGCGGGCGGCTTCTTTGGCGAAATGGCGCTGCTGACGGGCAAAGCCCGTTCCACAGGCGCCCGCGCCGCCAGGAACACCACCCTCTGGGCGCTGTATCGCTCCGATTTCGAGGAGCTGTCGACAGCCTATCCCGCCATTGGCAAAGCCCTCAGCGCAGTCCTCCAGGATCGCCTGGGCAAGGCCGGTCATGCTTTCATCGAAAAGCATCTGCGCCTTGTCACCCTTTTCAGCGGACTCAGCGTTGAACAACTGGAAGATGTGGCGGAACGTCTGCTTCCCGCCCGCTATCGCGGCGGCGACATCATCTACAAAGCAGGATCCGCCGCAGATCGAGTTCACATCATCGAACGGGGAACCGTCGAACTTAGAG
>JALSPL010000228.1 GCA_026985975.1 Anaerolineae bacterium
AACAGCAGGTGGATGTCCTGGATGCGATCACGGATGCATTCCTCGGCAAGCCTTTCATGCCTGTTGCTGAGGAACCGCGCCCGCTACCTTAGTAGTTACCTGATTATCGTTATATCGTATGTTTCAGCAACGACATATTGATAAGCGTCATCGAAATCAAGTCCAAAATGATCAATGACGGCCACAAGTCGCTCCATATTTTCAGGCTCAAGCGAAACCAGACCGACCGCCCCGTCCATAAACGCATCCTGGATAAAAATTAAAAAAGCGGTTTGTTTATGTAATCGATGGAGAATAACGCCGATTGAATGTAAAGAAAAATCTGTCATATACAACTGGCTGGAAGGGATTGTATCAAGGAATCGTCCCACCTCTTCCGATTTTTCCTGATCTAACATGCGTTCCAGCCAGATGTTGGTATCGAGCAGATACATTTACGCCTCGTTGCGCCATTCCAGAGCTTTTTTCTGAAGATCAAGCGATGTGTATTGCTCGCGATAGTCGCGTAAAATGCCCACCCAATTTTGCCGAAGCTTTTTTATTGCTTTTTGTTGATGTTTGGTCGCCAAAAATTCGGCAAAATCTCTCACGGCTTTTTGTTCCGCTGGCGGTAAGTCCTTGATAATGTCTGGTAGTGTTTTGGTTGTAGCGCTCATAACGATACTCATTTTATCAAAGGAAACATTTAGAAAGCCTGACAATCTACATGATTATACCATTTCTACATTTGATATTCAACCAGTGCTCAGAACGAACGACTCCCTGCTGTTTCCAATTTCGCGCCCAGCTTGCGCATGATGGTCTCGAAGCCGGGGAAGGAGTCGGAAGCGCAGGCTGCGTCCTCCACGGTGGTGACGCCCTCGGCGATGAGGCCCGCCACGGTCAGAGCCATGGCCAGGCGATGGTCGCCGTGGGAGGAGACATGGGTTCCGGTCAGCCGCGTGGGCCCGTGCACGATGAAGCCATCGGGCCGCTCTTCGATATCCGCGCCCAGTTTGCGCAGCTCGGTCACGGTGGTGGCGATGCGGTCGGTTTCTTTCACCCGCAGCTCCGCTGCATCCCGCACGATGGTTTCGCCCCGGGCCTGGGTGGCGATGACTACGAACACCGGCAGCTCATCGATCATGGTCACGATCTGATCGCCCTGCACGGTGACGCCCGTCAGCTCAGCCGGGCGGACGCGCAGATCGCCCACCGGTTCGCCGCCATCTTCCCGCCAGTTATCCAACTGCACCGCCGCACCCATGGCGATGAGCGCATCCAGCAGGCCGCGACGGGTGGGGTTCACGCCCACTCCCTGAATGATCACATCGCTGCCCGGAGCCAGCGCACCCGCGGCCAGCAGAAACGCAGCCGAGGAGAAATCGCCGGGCACGGTGATATCCAGCGGAGTCAGGGAGGCGTTTGGGCGCTCGGAGGTGATGTATTTTCCCTTGCGCTGGATGGGTGCGCCCATGCTGCGCAACATGCGCTCGGTGTGATCCCGGGCCGGGCCCGGCTCGATGACCACGGTGAGGCCATCCGCGTACAATCCGGCCAGCAGCAAGGCGGTCTTCACCTGGGCGCTGGGCACGGGTAAGTCATAATCGATGCCGTGCAGCCGCGAGCCGGTGATGGCCAGGGGCAGCAGCTTGCCCCCCTGCCGCCCGTCGATATGCGCGCCCATCCGCCGCAACGGTTCAGTGACCCGGCCCATGGGGCGTTTGCGCAGTTGCGAACTGCCCGCCAGCGCGCTGAAGAAATCCTGTCCCGCCAGATAGCCCATGAGCAGGCGCACGGTGGTGCCGCTGTTGATGCAATCCAGCACGGTTTCCGGCTCTTGCAGGCCGTGCAAGCCCCGGCCATGCACCAGCAGCTCGCCCGCATCGCTCTCCCGCACATCCACGCCCAGGGCGCGTACGACGCCCAGGGTGGCGCGGGTGTCGCCGCTGCGCAAGGGGTTGCGGATGCGGCTGACGCCATCGGCGATAGCGCCGAAGAGCAGCGCCCGATGGGTGATGGATTTATCGGCGGGGACGGCGGCGCGGCCCAGCAGCGGGCCTGGTGAGATGATAAAATCGGTCATGGCAACTCCGGTTGGGATAAGATGTGGGGAATGGTAGCACTGATGGGGTGAATTTTCAAAGAGCGAGACCAGCGGGTACAATTTCAGATATGACCTCATCAATACGCCAACAAATGACGCCCGCCGATATCCAGGGCGTCATCTTCGACCTGGATGGCACGGTGTATCTGGGCGAGGCGGCGCTGCCCACCGCGCCCGATGCCATCGCCCGGCTGCGGGCCGCGGGCAAGCGGGTGCTCTTCGTCAGCAACAAGCCCCTGTATCCGCGGGAGGATTACGCGGCCAAGCTCACGAGACTGGGCGTCCCGGCCACGCCCGACGACGTCATCACCTCGGGCTACGTGCTGGCCCGCTACCTGGCCCGCACCGCGCCCGACCAGCGCCTGTTTGTCATCGGTGAGCCGCCCCTGCTGGCGGAGATGCGGGCGCAAGGCCTGGATGTGGTGGCTGATCTGCCCGGCGACGCCCGGGAAGTGATGGATGCGTCGGGGATAGATGGCGTGGTCGTGGCTTTCGATCGCACGTTGAACTATCGCAAGCTGAACATCGCCTATCAGGCGCTGATGCGGGGGGCTCATTTCTACGCCACCAATGCCGATAAAGCCTGCCCCATGCCCGGCGGCTTCATCCCTGATGCGGGCGCCACCATCGCTGCGCTGCAACACATCACCGGGCGGCAGGTGGACGCGCTGGCGGGCAAGCCCTCCTCGCTTATCGTAGAAGTGGCGCTGGAGCGCCTGGGACTGCCCCCCGAACGCTGTCTCATGGTGGGCGATCGCCTGGAGACCGACATCCGCATGGGCCAGCAGGCGGGCATGTGGACGGCGGTGACGCTGACGGGCGCATCGGGCCGGACGGACGCGAAGCGTTTGCAGCCACCGCCCGATTTCATCGTTGAAAATTTGGGCGAGTTGGCGCAGATAGTGTCAGGCGCTTGATTTCTCTCCTGGCCAACTTGTCACCGGCGTCACGCGCTGCATCTCCAGCCAGGCCCGACCCCAATCATCTTCCAGCCAGCGGCCCCAGAGGAGGATCGGTTGCCACAACGGCGGCAGGGGCGCTGATTCTTCGATGGGAATGGCGATGACGTAGTCATGTTCATCGCCGAAATAAAAACCCTCGCCGCCGGTCCAGCCGGGCAGCCGCACGCCCGCGGTGCGCAGCCGCCGTCCGCGATGTTCCCGGATTTTTGGCAGAGGGACGACGTCGGCGGGCAGGGAGGCGCGCACCAGGCTCAGGGGATGGTCGCTC
>JALSPL010000229.1 GCA_026985975.1 Anaerolineae bacterium
CTATCAAGCGCATGTCCGCCGTGCTTTCCATCAAGCTCATCCTCAGCATGAACGAAGGAGAGTTGGCTTTTGCCGGCGCTGTGCGCAGTCCCAAAAAAGGGATGCGTCATATCGTGGAGGCCATCAGCGGCAAGCGGGCGGAAAGCGTGGCCGTCGCCCACACCCGCGCCCCGCAATTCGCCGAACAACTGGCGAACAGGGTCGCCCCCGTCCTCGATTTTCGCCGCGAAGCCATTCTTGTGGCCGAGGCGGGGCCCATCCTGGGCGTTCATGGCGGCGAGCGGGCCTTCGGCGTTACGTTTATCGAAAAAATCGCTTGACGTTTTGGCGCAATCTCATGAAAAAATCACTGATCTTACTCCTGGCGCTGAGCCTCCTGCTGCTGTTGGCGGCGGGCGTGCAGGGGCGGGCGCGGCCGCCGGTGGCGCCGCCCAAACCTGGCGCGTCCCCCATGGCCGCCAGTCTGCGCCCGTTCAGCGGCGACGCGCCTCTGACGCCCGAAGATGAAGCCACAGCCCGGGCGCTGCACATCTGGGCCGGAGACCATCGCCTGCGGGTGATGGTCGAGGCCACGGATGATCTGCGTTTGCCGCCGGGCGTCGATCTGGAATATCGTTCGGGCAATCTTTATCAGGTGCGGGTGCAACGCGCAGCGTTGGAGCGGTTGGCGTCCGCACCCGGCGTCCGGCGCGTGCGTCCGCCCCTGCCTCATGTCACCGACGCCGTCATCAGCGAGGGGCTGGCTCCCGCTGGCGTCTATCCCTGGGTCAATTCCGGCTGGAACGGCGGCGGACAATCCGTTGTGGTCATCGACATCGGTTTCAGCGGCTGGCGCGCCTTGCAGAATCAGGGGGAATTGCCCGCCTACGTCAATATCCGCAACTTCCGGGCGGATGGCAACTTCGAAAGCGTGGCGCATGGCTCGGCCGTGGCGGAGATCGTCTATGATGTGGCGCCGGGGGCCGCACTATCGCTTTATGCCGTCGACACCGAACTGGAGCTGGGGCTGGCTGTGGACGCCGCCATTGCTCAGGGCGCAGACGTCATCGTTCATTCCGTCAGTTGGTTCAACACCGGGCCGGGCGACGGCACGGGCGTCATCGCCGATATGGTGCGTCGGGCTGAGGCAGCCGACATCCTGTGGGTGAACGCCGCCGGCAATCAGGCGAAACGCTATTATCAGGCCACATTCACGCCCGCCTCCGGCTCCAATCGCCATCTGTTCGGCCCCAACGATGACGGCAACGATGTTTTTCTGCGAGCGGGCGACACCGTTTGCGGCATGTTGAGCTGGGACGCCTGGCCCGTCACCGATGACGATTACGATCTCTTCCTTTATCAGGGACCGCAGTGGGTGAAACGCGGCGATGAACAGCAATCGGGCAGCCAGCCCCCCGCCGAGGCGCTCTGCTACACAGCTCAGAATGACGACGTCTACAGCTTCGTCATCGTGCATTATTCGGTGCAAAAGCCGCCGGTGCAAATGCGTCTTTTCGTCACCGGAGCCGATCTGCAATACCGGACGCCTGCCGGCTCCATCGTGCAGCCCGCGGACGCGCCCGAGGCATTGGCCGCGGGCGCTGTATTCTGGATGACTCCCTATCATCTGGAGCCGTTCAGCAGTCAGGGGCCCACCATCGACGGTCGCATCAAACCCGACCTCGCGGCCTATGATGGCGTCAGCACCGCCACCTACGGCGACTCCAACGGCCTGGAATATGAGCACGGCGGCGCCGGATTTTTCGGCAGCTCGGCCAGCGCTCCCCTGGCTGGCGGCGCCGCGGCGTTGATCAAACAGCGCTTCCCCTCCTGGCGTCCGTCCGACATCCGCGATTTCTTCGCCAACTGGGCCATCGATCTGGGCGCACCGGGGCCTGACAACAGCTTCGGCGCCGGGCGGCTCTATTTACCCCAATCCATCGCCACCGCCACGCCCACCATGACGCCCACCCCCACCGTCACACGGACGCCCACACAGACGCCGACGCCCACACCCACCGCCACGCCCACACGAACGCCGACGCCAACCATCACGCCGACGCCAACGATAACGCCGACTCCTACGCCAGGCGTCCCCTGGCTGGCGCTGCAGCCCTCGATCTTGCTTCCCGCCCGTCTGGCTCCGCAGATCGTCAGCATCTCATGGGGCAATCATCAGCCCGGCGACGCCCTGATCCTGAAACTGACCGGTCCCGTTCACTTCCCCGGCGACGTCATATCCCTTACACGCGACATCACCGCCAGCAGCGGTCGGTTTACGACTCGAATCATTGCCGACGACGACGCCCGCATCGGCGAGCGCTTCACCTTCGAGGCGGACAGCGGCCGGGTGCAGATAACGCAGCCGGGCGCCATCGCCCACAGCATCTATCTGCCGATGCTCCTTCCGCAAAACTGATCAACTGGAGTCTGGCGAAAATTATTTTGGCCGCTTTTCAAGTCATTTTTTGACACAAATTAAGCGAATTTATCGAATTTTTTCTCTTCTTTTTTCGTATAATTCGTGTCAATTCGCGTCAAAATCAAAAACGCCAGAGTCCAGTGATCAATTCCGATCCATAATGCAACCAATCACCCATGAGAAGCCGAGATCGGCGCGGGTTTTGCTGATGTTGGCTTTTACGCTCCTGATTTTTCCGTTTCTGGCGGGATGTCGCGCGCCCGTTCCTCCGCCCGCTCCCGCCTCGTCCCCCACACCCGTTGCGAAGCAAACACAAGCGATCGCTCCGACCGCGGCCGCAGCCGCGGCCACGCCCCGGCCGTCTGCCACGCCCTTTCCCACACTTTCTCCCACCGCCACCTCATCTCCCACGCCATCTCCTGCTCCCACCAGCACGCCGACCAACACGCCGACGCCCGCGCTTCCACCCTCGTTGGCGCAGGCGCGGCAGGCCATGCACAGAGGAGATTACGCCGCGGCCATCAGCGATTTCAACGATTTTCTGACTGCTCACCCCGACCATCCCCTGGCCGCCGAGGCGCGGTTCGAGCTGGCCCAAGCCTGGCTGGCGGCGCAAAATGTCGGGCAGGCCATCCCCATTCTGGAGGCGCTGGCCCAGGATGACGGCGTCATCGCCCGCTATCCCGAAATCCTCTACTGGCTGGGGCGGGCGTATGAAGCCAGCGACAAACAGAAAGCGGCCGCGGCCTTCCTGCAATACGCCGATCACAGCCAGCAGCTCAAAGCCGACGCCCTGTTGGCCGCAGCCGACGCCTATCTGGCCGACCAGGATGTCATGGCTGCGGTCAAGGCTTACGCCCGGGCGTTGGACGTCGCCCCGGATCTGGCGACGGCGCTGCGGGCCCGAGA
>JALSPL010000230.1 GCA_026985975.1 Anaerolineae bacterium
GCAGGGGGCCCGGGCAACGGATGAACTCATCGTGCATTTTCCTCAGGCTCGCAGTGAACGGGCCATCGCCGCGCCCGCGGCCAATCGCTTCTTTCGTCTGGTGGCGCTGGATGACGGCGGTTTTCGGGTGCAGGCCCTGGACGCAGCCAACGAGGTGTTGTTCAGCCAGGATATCCATGAGGCCGCGGCCCTGCCCGCGGGCGATGATCTGACCCTGACCCTTATCCCCACCACCTTCGTCACCCTCAGCGCCCGCGGTCGCCCCTGGACCTGGCTGTTGCTACCGGCGTTGTTGCTGACGCTGGTCGGGCTGGTCTGGCGCTGGCGGCAGCCTTATTGGCGTCTGGGCGTCTTGACCAACCAGACGGGCGCGGCTTTGCGCTGGCAGGGCCCCGCCGCCACCCGCAAGCGCTTCGAACAACTGCTCGGGCGTCTGGCAACCCTTCAAACCATCGATGAGGAGACATCTTGATGACTGAAAACCGATCCTCCGATTTGAACCCCATCGTGGTGGGCGTGGCTGGCGGCAGCGGCTCGGGCAAGACCACGGTGGTGCATCGCATCCTGGACCGCGTGGGCTGGGATCGCATCGCCTATCTGCCTCACGACGCCTACTACAAAGACGCCTCCCATTTGCCCTGGGAGGAGCGCATTCATCTCAATTACGACCATCCCAAATCTCTGGATAACGACCTGCTCATCGAGCATATTCATCAGCTCATGCAGGGGCGGCCGGTGGACGCGCCCATCTACGATTTTTCTCATCACATTCGCAGCGCCGAGACCCGCCGCGTGCTGCCCAGCCCCGTGATTCTGGTGGAGGGCATTCTGGTGTTCGCGGACAAGCGTCTGCGGGAGCTGATGGACATCAAGCTCTATGTGGACACCGCCGCAGATGTGCGTTTCATCCGCCGTCTGCTGCGAGACATCAATGAGCGGAATCGCACGGTGGCGTCGGTGGTGGCGCAGTATGAGAGCACGGTGCGGCCCATGCACATGAAATTCGTCGAGCCCTCCAAGCAATACGCCGACATCATCATTCCCGAGGGCGGACACAACGATGTGGCCATGGAGATGGTCATCGGGCGCATCGAGGCCCTGCTGGCCGAGCATGAGGGCGGCAGGCAGTGAGCGGCATCCGGAAGCTGGCAGTCATCCTTCATTGGATGTGTCCATTTTTCAGTTGGAACAAAACCACTCCGAATGACACACTCAGCAGGGGGTAGTCTCCAACTCTTTTGGACACCCCCTCCCTCATTGAGCAATTCGTAGGATGGTTATTGCGGACCATTCGGGAGCTATGATGACATCGGAAAAAGATTATATGATTGCAGTGGAAGCGGATAATGTGGCGTACCGGGCGCTGCTTGGTGGGCGCGATCGCACGAAGGGACTGACCCCGCCTTCGGGGGTTGAAGTATTGCTATTGTGGGGCGTTTTGTTTGTTGTAAGCGCACTGTTTTATTTCCACCTGGAATTCAGGCCCATTCTTCCCATCGAGTTGGCGCCCGGAACCGCTGAGATCGTAAAGCTGCTGGCCTTTGTTGGGCTGGGCGTGAGCGTGCTTGCTATGATGACGTGGGTCTTGTCGTTGCTTTACGTCGCTTTCGATGTCTATGTGCGACGGGCCATCCTGGGGCCTTGCGTTATCTGCGCCCGCTGCGGGGCCTGTACGTCAGTCGATAAATATGCGGAGATCGCGGGAAATCGCGTGATAGTTCATGGCTGCAAAAAGTGCGGAAGCTTTCGCGTGTATTGTCTGAAATGCGGAAAGTCCGCCCATGTCGGAGAGTTTTTGAGCGGGGAGGGCTGCCCTCATTGTGGTTATCCCGATTTCATGATCAAATATCCCTGATTAAGTCGCACTCCTTGCTATCGCAGCATCACCACCGCGCCAAAACGCCCGCTGCGGGTTTTGTCGCCCCGGCGCGAGAAGAAGATGTCGGTGTGGCAGGCGTGTAGAGCGCCAAGCAATACGCCGACATCATCATTCCCGAGGGCGGGCACAACGGTGTGGCCATGGAGATGGTCATCGGGCGCATCGAGGCCCTGCTGGCCGAGCATGAGGGCGGCGGTGAGCAGTAAGCAGTAGGGCAGTAGGCAGCGGGCCAAAGGGGCCTTTGCACCGGTAGGACGGGGCTGGAAACCCTGGGCGGAGGCGGCTGAACCAGATTTGGCATTCACTCCATTTTGAAACGCACCATCCCCCAATAAATCCGTTTGACAACTTATGTGACGTATGGTACAAGTAATAATAGTGAGAGTAGCGTTTCATCTCTTTCGTTCATGGTCACCTTCTTTAGCGGCGGACATGTGAGCAAGACGTTGCAGCAGATAAAAAGACTTGTCGAATCTGGCAAGGTTCGCATATCTGAGCATGGCTATGACGAATTATCCAATGATGGTCTCACCGCTCGCGAGATAATAGCGGGTGTTCAAGACGCCGTTTTGGTTGAAGATTATCCTGGTTACCACAAAGGCGCTACTGTGTTAGCGCTGCAATTCGACAAAAATGGCATGCCAGTCCACGTCGTTTGGGGCATTCCCAAAGGCCTGGAAGGTCCGGCAGTGCTGGTGACAGCTTATCGCCAGACTCCCATCGTTGGGATGAGAGTTTTACGGAGCGTTTATGATGCGAAAAGTAAAAAGAGTTAAATATATCCATGAAGGCAAATATGTGGCAGAGGTCGATGTCGAAGTGCTCATCGATGATGAGGCGTGGTCCCCATATTTGACGATTGAGGACGCCTATAAGCTGGATGATGTAAGGGAGGCGTTGCGGCGCGGCGATTTGTCCGCCGCGGCGGAGAAGGCGCGGGTGTATACATTGCTACCGGTGGCGATTTAGTTTTATTCCTCTTTTATCGCAACATCACCACCGCGCCAAAACGCCCGCTGCGGCCTTTGTCGCCCCGGTGCGAGAAGAAGATGTCGGTGTGACAGGCGGTGCACAGCTCCGCCACCTCGATGCTGCCCACGCCCGCGTCCTGCAACTGCCGCGCGTTGGCCTGCCACAGGTCGAGATAGGCGTGGCCGGCGCGGGCGCTGGGGCGCAGCAGGCTGCCCGGGTCTTGCTGGGTGTCGCGAATGGCCGCCGCCACCTCGGGCCCGACCTCGTAGCAGCAGGGGCCGATAGCCGGGCCCACCGCCGCGATCATCCGGGCGGGATCGCTGCCGAAAGCGGCTGTCATGGCCCACACCAGGGCCTCGGCGGTGCGGTTGACCACGCCCTGCCAGCCGGCGTGGGCGATGCCCACCGCCCGATGTTCGGGATCATACACGATGATGGGGGTGCAATCGG
>JALSPL010000231.1 GCA_026985975.1 Anaerolineae bacterium
ACGAGTCAATCATGTCAAAAGAAACTTCATTCGAAATCATCCTTTTCGACGTCGTCGACGGCGTCGCCCGCATCACCCTGAACCGGCCCGACCGGCTCAACGCCCTGACCACGGGCATGACCAAAGAACTGCTGGCCGCGCTGAAGACCTGCGCCCGGGATGACGCCATCCGTTGCGTGGTCGTCACCGGCGCCGGGCGGGGCTTTTGCGCCGGACAGGATCTGGCCGAATTCGGGCAGGTGACGGGCAACTTTTCGGTGGCCGACCATCTGCGCCGGGGCTATAACCGCCTGATTCTGGCCCTGCGCGAGCTGGAGAAACCGGTCATCGCCGGGGTGAACGGCGTGGCCGCCGGCGCGGGCCTGGGTCTGGCCCTGGCTGCGGATATGCGCATCGCCTCGGACAAGGCCAGCTTCGTCACCGCATTCATCGGCATCGCGCTGGCGCCCGATAGCGGCGTTAGCTGGCATTTGCAACGGCTCATCGGCCCGGCCCGAGCCTTCGAGTTACTGACCACAAACCGCAAAGTGCGGGCGGATGAAGCCTTGCAGATGGGCCTGGTGAATCAGGTCGTCCCCACAGACGAGTTGGATGCAGCCGTGACCGCCCTGGCCGGACAATTCGCCCAGGCTCCCACCCGCAGCATTGGCCTCACCAAGCGCGTGCTGAACAAGGTCGCCAGCATGACCCTGGCCCAGGCCCTGGAATACGAGGCGCAAATCCAGGACATCGCCGTGCAGACCGAAGATCATCGCCAGGGCGTGCAGGCCTTCATCGAGAAGCGTCCGCCGCACTTTCTCGGACGTTAATCCTCCCATTCTCATCCTTTCTAACGACAGTTTCATTTTTGGAGATTTTTATGCGCGCAGTCGGTTCATCCATCCCCCGCTTCGATATCAGGGACAAAGTTACGGGCAAGGCCCTCTATCCGGGCGACATCGCCATGCCCGGCCAGTTGCACATGAAAATCCTGTGGCCGCAGCAGGTCCCGGCCCGCATCACCCGCTTCGACGTCTCTCGGGCCGAAGCCGCGCCCGGCGTGGCCGCGGTGCTGGCCGCTGATGATGTTCCCGTCAACGAATACGGCCTGATCATGCCCGACCAGGAGGTGCTGTGCGGCCGCGAGGGCGGTCTGGTGCGCAGCATCATCGATCAGATCGCCATCGTCATCGCCGAGACCGAGGAGCAGGCCGAGGCGGCGCTGGCCCTCATCGACATCGCGTGCGAGCCCCTGCCGGGCGTGTACAGCATCGAGGAGGCCCTGGCCGCGGACGCGCCCGCCGTGCATCCCGAAAAGAGCGACGACAACGTGCTGCTCAGCTACAAAATCCGGCTGGGGGATGTAGACGCCGCGTTCGAGCAGGCCGATGTCATCATCGAACGCGACTACCGCACCCATCCCCAGGAGCACGCCTACCTGCAGCCCGAGGCGGGCGTGGCCTTCCCCCGGCCCGACGGCAAGATCGAAGTCATCGTGGGCGGGCAGTGGATGCACGAAGATCGGGAGCAGATCGCCCACGCGCTGGGCCTGCCCGACGAACAGATCGTGGTGCGCTACCCGCCCATCGGCGGCGCGTTCGGCGGCCGCGAGGATATGAGCGTGCAGATCGTGCTGGCGCTGGCTGCGCAGAAGTCGGGCCGCCCGGTGCGCATCCAGTGGAGCCGCATCGAGTCCATGCGCGGGCATCACAAACGGCATGAGATGATCGCCCGCGCCAGGTGGGCCGCCACCAAAGAGGGCAAGCTGCTGGCCGCGCAGGTGGATTTCAGCCTGGACGCGGGCGCTTACGCTTACACCTCCACCAAGGTGCTGGGCAACGCCACCCTGGCCTGCCTGGGGCCTTACGAAATCCCCAATGTGAAAGTGGACAGCCGCGCGGTGTACACCCACAACATCGCGGCTGGCGCGTTTCGCGGTTTTGGCGGGCCCCAGGGCCATTTCATCGCCGAGATGCAGATGAACCATCTGGCCGAAGCCCTGGGCATGGACCCGGTGGAACTGCGCATGAAAAATCTGTGGCATGAGGGCGGCAAACTGGCCACGCGTAGCGTGCTGCCCCCGGGCGTGACCGTGCGGGAGACCCTGGAGGCCTGTGCGCTGAAGGCGGGCTGGCAAAAGACGCCCGCAGGCTGGCAACGCCCGCAGGCCGAACAAATCCCGGCCCGCATCACGCCCCTGCACGAGGCTTTCTCGCTGGACGCCGCGGGCGGGCGCAAAGTGCGAGGCATTGGCATCGCCACCAGCTACAAAAACGTGGGCTTCAGTCTGGGCTATGTGGACGAAAGTTGGGCCATTGTGGAACTGCACGGCGGCGCCGAGATCGAGAAAGTGGTGGTGCATCACGCCGGCGCGGATGTGGGCCAGGGGGCGCACACCGTCATGCGCCAGTTTGCTGCGGATTTCGCGGGCGTTCCCCTGGAGAAAGTGGAACTCATCGCCGACGACACCGATCACACCCTCAACAGCGGCAGCTCCAGCGCCAGCCGCCAGACCTTCATGGCGGGCAACGCCATCCAGGGGGCGGTTCGCGAGGCGCTGAAGTTGTGGGGAAATGAGGAGCGCCCGGCCATTGCCACCTATCGCTATGTGCCCCGGGCCACCACGCCCTACGATCCCGAAACGGGCGAGGCCGATCCCAACATCACCTATGGGTACTGCACCCAGGCGGCCGAGGTGGAGGTGGACCTGGACACCGGTCGCATCACCGTGCTCAACTTCTGGAACGTCACCGATGTGGGCAAGGCGGTGAACCCGCAGATGGTGCGGGGGCAGATTCTGGGCGCAGTGGCCCAGAGCGTGGGCTGGACCCTGATGGAGGAGCTGAAATACGAGAACGGCCAGGTGCTCACCGACAAGCTCAGCACCTATCTTGTGCCCACCGTGCTGGATACGGCGGTGCAGGTGGCCCCGGACATCCTGGAAAACCCCGACCCCCAGGGCCCGCTGGGCGCTCGCGGCATGGGTGAAATGCCCTTCATCCCCACCGCCCCCGCCATCGTGGCCGCGGTGCGCGACGCCACGGGCGTGTGGTTCGACGAATTGCCCCTCACCCCGGAACGCGTAGCGTTGCGGCTAAAGGTGAAAGATTAATGATTGATGATTAAAGGGACGATGCTGTTTCACGCATTCCTGCCTCCTTTAATCGTTAATCATTGATCATCAATCATCCTTCTATTATGCCTAAACTCCTCATCAACGGCTGGTTCTGGGGCCGCACCGACACCGGTTCGGGCCAATATCTGCATGGGCTGATCTGGGAGCTGTACAAAGCCCTGCCCGACTG